>DHHR01000046.1:9629-19038 GCA_002403385.1 Syntrophaceae bacterium UBA4767
GGGGCCGTTTTTCAAAGGTCTCCATTTAAGTATGGTATAACAATTATAAATGGCAAGAGCAAGAAATTATATCGTTTTATGTTCATTCAGCCGAATCCTCTATCGCAAAAGCTTGCAATGAGAGAAAAAACTCAATATAAGTCCTTCAAATTTGCATTCTGTGAGGAACAACAATGAAAATATTCAAATCAGATGTCATTCTTGGGAAATTTAGAAACTACAACAGCACAAAAAGAAAGACTGCTCTAAAGGTTGCGCTAGTTGTATTGCTTGTTTTAGGAATTGGTTTCGGGCTGTTGTATGTGTGCGGCGATTTCGAAAAACCCGCCATCGCGCTTAAGAACGAATCTCCTCTACTGGGACTGCAAAGGCCCGTTGACATCGCCTTATCCGATTATAAAAGCGGCCTTCGGGATATAGAAATCAATATTATCCAAAACAACAAAACTTATATTTTGTTATCCGCTCATTATCCAAAGGGTATTGCCTATAAACAATTCTCCATCAAGATACCGGACCAAGTCAAATTAGTTGATGGACCTGCCATACTCCACATATCCGTTACGGATTATTCATTTCACAAAAATGAAAATACATTAAACAAAGAAATCATTATTGACACCACCGCCCCACAACTTTTTTTCTCCAGTACAGACAATAATATTAACCAGGGGGGAACGGGCGTAATAACTTATAGCGCTTCAGAAGCGCTATCTCTAACAGGTGTTCAAGTGGAAAACATCTTTTTTCGTGGATACCCCATTAATATCTCAGGCAAGTTGCATTATATCACATACTATACGTTGCCTCTTGATATAAAAGACAAGAAGATAAATATAAAAATTATTGCCAAAGATTCCGCAGGGAATGAATCATCAAGGGTTTTCTCCTGTCTGGTTCACTGCAAAAAATTTCGGACAGACAAAATGAATCTCCCTGATAGTTTCTTGCAACAAAAAATGCCGGAATTCCAGATTAGATACCAGAACCTGCGCAACAAATCTCTCATTGAGACGTTTACTTATGTTAATGAACAAATGCGGAATGACGATCTAAAAACCATCCAATCCATTTGCCAAAAATCAGAGCCAGAGCAGCTTTGGCAAGATGTCTTCTTGCGCATGAAAAATGCCGCCCCCATGGCCATGTTCGGTGATAGAAGAACTTATTTTTATAAAGGTTCTTCTATCGGAGAAAGCATTCATATGGGTGTTGATCTCGCGTCTACAGCAAATGCGCCAATTGAGGCATCAAATAACGGCATCGTATCCTTTACGGGAGTTTTAGGCATTTATGGAAATATTGTCATAATTGATCATGGTTTAGGTTTATTCTCACTTTATGGCCATTTAAATTCCATCGCCGTAAAAAATGCACAAAAGGTAAAAAAGGGTGAAATTATTGGTTATTCAGGTATGTCTGGCCTGGCTGGAGGAGATCATCTCCATTTTTCCATTCTTGTTGGGGGACAGTTTGTTAACCCGCAGGAATGGTGGGATGCACATTGGATTGCAGATAATGTAAGCAGGAAAATGGCTATAACTGGCCAGTAATTTATTCTTTGATGATATCTCTGTGGTTGATCGTTACGAGATAGTTTTTTTCGGATAAATAACCGCCAAGTTTATTGGCCATTACGACGGATCGGTGCTTGCCTCCGGTGCAACCCATAGCAATATTCAAACGAACTTTCCCCTCTCCTTCGTAAAGGGGCAGCAGGAAGGTCATTAGTTCAAATATCTTTTGAATGAAAGTTCTGCTCTGTTCAGAGTCCAGTACAAAATCACGCACTTTCTCGTGATGTCCATCATAATGTTTCAATTCTTCGACAAAATACGGATTTGGTAAGAATCGCACATCCAGAACCAAATCGGCTTCCGGCGGCAATCCATAGCGATATCCGAATGATGTTACATGAATAACCATCTTGTTCAATCCTGAAGAATAAAAAATTCTCTGGACTGTATCTTTCAGCTGATGAACATTCAATGATGTTGTATCAATATTTTTAGACGCCATTTGTCGCAAGGGGAGTAATTTCTCCCTTTCCATATGGATGCCTTCCATAACGGAACCCTTTACGGACAAGGGGTGAGTCCTCCTTGTTTCATTAAACCGCCTAAGCAGAACATCATCACTTGCCTCTAGAAAAAGGATGTCAATCTGATAACCCTCGTCCTTGAGCCTCGAAAAAATTTTCGGATACTTTTCTAAGAAACTTTTTTCCCTGAGATCCATCACCATAGCAACTTCCATAAGTTTTTCTGTGGTTTCTGACTGAATTTTCAGAAATTTTGGAAGCATAACAACGGGAAGATTATCAACGCAAAAGTATCCGATGTCCTCCAATGCCCTCAAGGCTGTGCTTTTGCCGGAACCTGACAATCCTGTGATAATGGCTACATGCAAGTTCTTCATCAAAATATCTTCCGACCTGCCTGTGGCAGACAGGCGGCAATTATCGATCGTTAATTGCCGTTATTATTCATCTGTTTTGCGCTATTAGATATTCCTGATTTTTTGTCTCTCTGAACATCCATATGAAAGGCTGCCTTGCCGTAAGAATCTAAGGAATGATATGGCTTAGTTGTCCCCTTATTTGTGAAGAGGGGACAACGACCGGCCTGTTTGCTCAAGCAGGTCGGAGTCGTGTCAACAAACGTCGGTTCTTTCTTCTATAATCTTATGTAATTCATCTTTGGATCTAGCGGACATCAACTTTTTACGAAAAGTTACATCTTTCAACATTCTTGATAACTTTGCCAATACTTTCAAATGCTGTCCGGCAGAATCTTCTGGAGCCATAAGGAGAAAAAATAAATGCACAGGTTTTCCATCCATAGCATTAAAATCAACCCCCTCTTTGCTTCTTCCAAAAGATAACATCAATGTCCTAAGGCCTTTCATTTTCCCATGAGGAATTGCTATGCCATCTCCTATAGCTGTGCTGCCAAGCTTTTCTCTCTCCATGAGCACGTTGAGCATGGTTGCGAAATCAATTATTTCATCAACTTTCCCAAAAACTCCCGATAACTCAGCTAGAATATCTTTCTTGTTCTTTGATTTTAGCTCTTCGATTATAAATTCTCTTCTAAGGATATCGGTAATTTTCATGAAATTTCCCTAAAAGGCTAACTGTTCGTTTCTATAAGAGAATAATTTCCATCATCGCGCCGATAAATTAAATTTACCTTTTCTGTTGTAGAATCACGATAAATCATAAACTTATTTGGGGAACTTTCCATCTCCAAGAGGGCCTCATCAAGAGACATATGGTTCAAAATAACTTTTCGTGTCTCCATCACTTTTGCTACATATGACTCTCCGGCATCTTCAAAAGAAGCTTCAGCCTCTGCCAAGGCATTCTCTCGGAAATTGTTACTCTTATGCTCCCTAATTTTTTCTCTGCGTTTCTTTAATTGTTTTTCAATTTTTTCCACCGCTTTATCAATAGCCAGATGCATATCTTTTGCTTCTTCTTTACCGTTAATATTTAGTCCGTTAGACGTAATATTTATCTCTGCCAGATTTCTAAATTTTTCTATCGTCAAAACTACGTGAACTTCAATCGGGCTATCAATGTATTTTTTTATTTTCTTCAGCTTCTCATCTACATATTCTCTTTGCCAAGATTCTCCTTCCATATTCCTGAGCGTTAGAGAAATTTTCATAGTCTCTTTCCTCCATTGACACACTTAATGATAAAAAAATATTCACCATCTCTTAAACATACTTGGGGGCAGCCCCACCTCTCCACTATATGTTTCGCTTAAGGCCACGGCTCCGCCCGCCTATAAATGTTAACTTATTTAAGATCTTCACTATAGTAAAAGTTGATGGACTCGTAAAAAGGCGGAGATGTCACCCTGAGCCTGTCGAAAGGTGAACATAAATAATTGATATTACGTCATGGTTCGACAGGCTCACCATGACAAAACCCGCGAATTTTGACTTTTTACGATTTTGTCAAAGTTAACTGCTATTTAAACCAGACTGGGCCAAATTTCATTAAAAATATTTCTTTCGTCTTGATGTTGACAAAATACCCATCGTTCCCCGATATTTAGCAACAGTCCTTCTGGCAATTGTTATTCCAGATTGCTTCAGTATCTTAACAATCTCTTGATCACTGCACGGCTTTTTAGGGTCTTCCCCGCTGATGATTTTTCTAATAGCCTCTTTAACGCTTTTTGACGCTATACAATCGCCTCCCGTTTTGGGAATGCTGCTGCTAAAAAAGTATTTTAATTCGAATATTCCTCTTGCTGTATGCATATACTTGTTCGTAACAACACGGCTTATTGTTGATTCATGTGCATTAACATCATCCGCAATATCCTTTAAAATAAGAGGTTTCAAGTATTCTATCCCTTTGTCAAAAAAATCTAGCTGATTTTTAACAATGCTTTCTGCCACCTTACAAATTGTTTTCTGTCGCTGTTGGATACTTTTAAGAAGCCAAGTTGCCGATTGTACTTTATCCCTGATGAACTTCTTCCCATCTTCCAGATTATGGTTATAGCTGATGTCAGCCATAACTTCTCTATAAAAATTGCTTATTTTTAGCTTCGGCAAGCCATCGTCATTCACTATAACTTTATATTCATCTCCCAATTTTATAACATAAACATCAGGGATAATCCCTTCCACCCCTTCTTCATGATAGGCTTCACCAGGTCTGGGGTCCATATTGCTGATAACCAAAATTGCCTGTAAAATCTCAGATAACGGCGTGCGTAATTTCTTGGCAATATTTGCATAATGTTTCTTTGCAACATCCTGCAAATGCTCTTCAATGATAATTTCAGCAATTGGATTCTTTAGACCAAGCAGGTTGTATTGGATTAACAAACATTCTTTAAGGTTTCTTGCCGCAATTCCTGGTGGATCGAATTCTTGGATTTTTTTTAAAACATCCTCCACCAAGATAATGCTTACGTTTTCCTGCTTTGCTATTTCTTCTATCGAATCCCGCAAATATCCGCTTTGATCAAGATTTCCAATAATCTGCTCTCCTATTTTCATTTCCAGTTCCGTAAATCGAGACAGTTTTAGTTGCCACATCAGGTGATCTACTAAAGAAACCTTTTTGGTAAGCATATTATCCCATGCGGGGACTTCACTTTCTTCCCTGGGATCATAAACGCTTCTCATGGGACCATAATCTTCGAGATAGCTTTTCCAATCAAATTCATCCCGGCCATCTTCTTCTCCGGTCAACTCGTGAGGGCGCTCTATCTGCCTGAACTCCTCTGTTACGGATGACGGATATTCTTCTCCCTCGTATTTAGTATCCGGCTCATCTTCATCCGATGTCGCTTCCTCAAGTACCGGATTTTCTTCTAACTCCTGATTAATCTGTTCTACAAGCTCTAATCTTGATAATTGCAAAAGCTTTATCGCCTGCTGCAGTTGGGGCGTCATCACCAGCTGTTGTGTAAGTTTTAAATTCTGTTTAAGTTCTAACACCATAGAAGAAATTCCCCATAACTAAAGGGTAAAGTGTTCTCCAAAGTAAATTCTTCTTGCCATTTCGCAATTTGCTATTTTCTCCGGCGTCCCCTCAACCAGGATGGAACCCTCATTTATAATATATGCTCTTTTGCATACAGAAAGGGTCTCTCTTACGTTATGATCCGATATGACAATCCCAATATCCTTTGATTTCAGCTTCGATATAATTTCCTGAATATCGATTACAGCCAAGGGATCTATGCCGGCAAAAGGCTCATCGAGAAGAATATATTGAGGAGACGTGACAAGAGCCCTTGTGATTTCTACTCGCCTTCTTTCTCCGCCTGATAAAGAGCATACATTTGTTTTTGCCAGTTCCGACAGATCCAATTCCTTAAGGAGGGCGCGAAGTCGGGTGCGCTTCTCTTTGAGGTCTATGTCTAACGTTTCTAGAATGGCCATGATATTCTCTTCAACCGTAAGTTTTCTGAAAATTGACGGTTCCTGAGGCAAATAGTTCAACCCTTTTCTTGCACGCATATACATGGGATATGCGCTAATATCTTCACCATTTAATAATATGTTGCCGCTGTCAGGTTTGACCAAGCCAACAATCATATAAAAGGTGGTTGTTTTGCCGGCTCCATTTGGTCCCAGCAGACCGACAACCTCTCCTGGATTTATGACCAAATCAATGCCATTTACAACCTTCCTTCCCCCGTAGATCTTAATCAATCCGGTCGCAGTTAAATTTTGCATGTTAAAAGCCGCTTGTTTTATTTCTTATTTTCCTTCTTTCCCTCCGGATATATCGTAGCCGTAACCCTTTTATCGCTTCCGCTTTCCACATACCCTCGGTTCTCACGCAACAGCAGTACTATTTTTTCGCCTCGTATTATATTTTTATCTTCGCTCATTACCGCATTGCCTTTGATAATTATCTTCTGTTCATCCTGATAGAATATCGCTTCTTTGCCTTTTGCAATCCGTTTATCTTGCGTGATTTGCACATGTCCACAGGCTTCAATTCTTTCCAGCTCGCCAAATGTGCCTTCCATTGCTCCGGTTTTCTTGTGATTTGTAGATTTCTCTTTATAATACATCACAATTCTGTCGGCAGTGATTGTTTTATTCCCCTGTATAGCCACTGCATTTCCAGAAAAAACAACCATTCTCTTATCATTATAGGCATCCAGACGATCAGAGGTGATTTGTGTAGGTTCCGGCGTTTCCGTCTTTGTATGCTTTTTTATACCCTCATCCTGCGCATGAATGTATGACACAAAGAGTAACAGAACAACCGAACCTATTGATACTAAAATTTTACCTATTTTTATTTGCTTCATAACTTATCAAGGCTTTCACATCCGACAACAGATGTAGTTCTCTGTTTGCAATAGAAAAAGACATTCCCCTTCCCCTTAGCTTCATATATGCATTCTCCATTTCTACCGGAGAGTCCGTGTAAAGCTTCTTCTCTGAACTAAGATAAGAAATATGATCCGCGGCAAAATGCTCACCTTTATTGGAATCTACACGAACATGCCCCCACATTTCAACATTTTTGGTGTCCGTTTTGAGTTTACCATTATCCCCTGTCATGTTGAATTCTATGCCGCTATCCAAAACAAGATGAATTTTAACATTTTTAAAAATAACACTATTGCTGTCCTTAAGATACCTTGCCGTATCAGCCCGCATGTCCCATTTTGCTTCCGAATCGCCGACATCGGTATAGTGAACACTTCTAACTTCCAGGTCAGCTTTGTCCATCACTATTTTAATAGCCTTTTTCCCTGTAATCTCTGAATCTTTTCCAAATTGAAATACAATTACTATAATTATAAATATAAAGACGATGCTACTATAGGCAATAACCTTGTTATTTAATCTCATTTTTC
This sequence comes from Syntrophaceae bacterium UBA4767, assembly GCA_002403385.1. Taxonomy (GTDB): domain Bacteria; phylum Desulfobacterota; class Syntrophia; order Syntrophales; family UBA4767; genus UBA4767. Next base: position 16,985 of record DHHR01000046.1, read on the forward strand.
TTATTATACGCTTGCCGCTAATCAATTAGCTACTTAGCAGCCTTATCTGTTTTATAAAAACAAATCTGACAAAATTGTAAAAAGTCAAAATTCGCTGGTTTTGTCATGGTGAGCCCTTCGGCTGGCTCAGGACAGGCTCTGTCGAACCATGTCGTAATATCAATTATTTATGTTCACCCTTCGACAAGCTCAGGGTGACAATTGGGACTTTTTACGAGTGCATCAAATCTATTTCTCTTGAAGAATTCGAGGGTTTCATAATTCAGAGGTCATACAGGCGTGTCATCCATTTCATATTTTTTCGCAAGTTCTTCCCAATGGCCCTGAACCTGTAGAATAATTTCACAAACTTCCCGGACAGCGCCTTTCCCGCCTCCCTTTGTCGTAATATAATCCACAAAATTTTTCACATATTCGCTGGCACCATGCACAGTTGCAGAAAATCCTGCGCGTCTCAATAGCGGAACATCCACTACATCATCTCCCATATATGCAATCTCGTTAAACTGAAGAGATTTTTTCTTTATAATCTCCGCGCAAACTTTCACCTTATCAAATATTCCCTGATACACTTCTAGCACGCCCAATTCTTTTGCCCGATGGTTCACAACCCTTGAAGCCCTTCCCGTAAGGAAGGCAACCTCAATACCATACCTCATGATCATCTTAATGCCATGGCCATCCCTCACATTAAAATGTTTTATTTCGTCGCCTGAATCGCTCAGAATGATCTGCCCATCGGTCAATATCCCATCAACATCAAGTATCAATAATTTAATTTGCTTTGCTTTTTGGATTAACTTATCTTCAAGGCCGTAAAAAATCATAAAACCCCCTCACTTTCTAATACTTCCCTTTTCGTAATATTGTCGATCTTCTTCAAGATACGGAGAATAGCCTCAAGGGAATCAAGACATAATGAATTGGCTCCGTCACAGCGAGCCTTTTCAGGATCCGGGTGCACCTCAAAAAATATGCCGTCAACACCAACAGCAACGGCCGCTCTCGAAAGATAAGACACCATATCACGCTCACCGGCAGAAATTGTCCCCGCTCCACCGGGCAACTGAACGCTATGCGTTGCATCAAATATTACAGGATGCCCCATATTCCGTACCAGGGGAAAACCGCGAAAATCAACAACCAGGTTGTTATACCCGAAAGATGTTCCCCTTTCCGTTATCATAATATTATTATTACCTGTAGCGGAGGCCTTGGAAAGGACATGCTCCACATCCATCGGCGCCAAAAATTGCCCTTTTTTGATGTTGATGATCCTGGCTTTTTGGGCTATTTCCATAACAAAATCTGTCTGGCGGCAGAGAAATGCAGGAACTTGAACAACATCCAATACCTCTGCGGCCATGTCTATTTCTTCAAAACGATGAACATCCGAAAGGGTGGGAATTCCTAATTCTTTTTTGATCCTTTTTATAATATTAAGCCCTTCTTTGATGCCGGGCCCTCTGAACGAATCTTTCGAAGTTCGATTTGCTTTATCGTACGATGCCTTAAATATAAATGGTATTTCCAACTTTTCTGTCAGGTCTTTAAGAAATACAGCGATATTTCTCGTTTGAACCTCATCCTCTATAACACATGGGCCTGCAATAAGAACAAAAGGCTCACTTCCACCAATTTCAAAATTGCCCATGTGAATCTTTTTCATATGGCTATTCATCTTCTTTGTTTTAATCATTCCTGCTCGTATTTCTTTTCTAGCACTTTTATCTTCAAATAGGGAATTTTCTTGGCTGCCTTCGCTAAATCTCCAATTAGGTTATAAGCATAAGTCATACTAGAATAAATATTTGCCAACCGCAAAGCTGCATCTGTATCATTCGGTCTGATCGTCAAAACTTTCTGGAACTCTTTTGCTGCTTCATTGTCGTTTTTCGCTTTCTCATAAGCCAAACCAAGGTTAAAGTGGATTATGGGATTATTAGGAGCAATCATGGCAGCTTCCCTATAATTAGTCCGTCCTGAAAAATAGCTTTTTAAAAAGCTATTTGTTGTTCTGTTCTTTGAAAATGGCCGATGACCGGTTCAATCTT
>DHHR01000034.1:0-4291 GCA_002403385.1 Syntrophaceae bacterium UBA4767
GAAACAAACTAAGTTTACTAGAGTTAGCGGAGTATTTGAAGAACGTATCGGAGGTCTGTAAGGTAAACGGCGTATCACGTCAGCATTTTTGCGACATCAAGAAAGCATACGAGGAGAACGGTTTAGACGGACTCCGGCAGAAGAGCCGTCGGAAACCATGTATGAAGAATCGGGTAGCTCCGGAGATAGAAGAAGCCGTTGTCCGGATGGCTTATAAATATCCGGCCTATGGACAAACCAGGGCGGCCAATGAGTTAAAGAAGCAGGGCACATTGGTTTCTTCGGGAGGTATTCGGAGTATCCGGCTTCGGCATGGATTGGAGACCTTTAAGAAGCGTTTGGTTTGTTTGGAAAAGAAAGCAGCCGAAGTTTATAGGGCAAAAATACCGGTTACCGCGGCTGACACATTAAACGACAGAGCGCTTCCGTTCTTTGAACAACAATCCATACCGGTGATGCGGGTCATAATCGACAGAGGGACAGAGTTTCGTGGAACGCCGGATAAGCATCCCTATGAGCTTTATTTACAGCTCAATGAGATTGAACACACAAAGACAAAGACCAAGGCACGAAGTCCTCAGACCAATGGTATTTGCGAGATGTTTCACCGGACGATTCTTAACGAGTTTTACCGGGTTATTTTTAGAAAGAAGATATACAGCGATCTGGACGTCTTGCAAACGGATTCGGATGAGTATATAAATCACTACAACCATGAGTGGACGCATCAGGGGAAACGCTGTCAAGGCGGGACGCCGATGCAGACTTTTGTTGACGGAAAACAGTGTTTTGCCCAGAAAAATTTGGATAATTTAGCGGCTTAATAACAGCGGACAATCTCGGAGAGACTGACCACTGTCAACTCAAGTATCGTTCAGGACATCTTATGACCTCACGTGCAATCACCTGTGGATTGATCTTTTCCCAGTTCTTGCAGGAAATTTCACCAAGATTAACTACGAGATTTGGCCCGACGGCTGTCTCACAACCTACGTGGCAAAAGGGTCTTGGGTTAGCCATGTATCCAGAATCGTATCAGAAACCTGATCGCATATCTTATCCGGATGCCCCTCTGAAACTGATTCGGATGTGTAAATATGGCGTGTCATTAATTTGCTCATGTTGTGTTTCCCTCTCTATACTAATATTCTGTTCAAAATCGCAACTGTGCGAAAAAAATAAGCCCGTGCCAAAGGCAACGGGCTTATTAGCTTAATAAAACCGGCCTTTACCATTCAAGACCTTCATAAATATCAAACAACATTAAATAGTAAAAATATCTTTTCATGAAATAAGTCGCACATCCATAGAGCGACATATTTAGTGTGCCAATCCATTCCATTTCTTGTCCAGCCTCGTTGACATTTACCGTATGAGATAATTGGCAACTGTTCTAAATACCTTGGCCCATATCAACAATCGGTCTTGCTTCAATAATGTTGAAACGGACAAGATAACTATCTTTAAACAGTTTCCGCGTGTCTTCCTCGGTTTTGCTGGCAACGTTAAAAGATTTCTCCCAGATTATATCATCACCTTCGCTTCGCTCTTCCAAGAAAACAGGATTTCGCGAGAGTTCTGTAAAATCGGCCTTTAAATAAAGTCTACAACCTTTTATTTTTAGGCCTTGGCTGCCCTCCTCAGGAAGAAGAATCAAGCAAGACGCATATGGGTTTTCTTTTATATAAGCAAAAGAGCGCGTCTCTTTTTTTAAGACAAAAGAAATTGTTTGATTGTCAGTTAGAGCTGCTGAGCCGAATACCGCTATATTGGTTTCTCCCTTTTTGTTGGATGTGCTTAGTAAATTGATTCTATTTTTGTTTGACAAAATCTTTTTTACTGTATCGCTGATAGTCATGTTTTTCCCTCCAGTTTTTAAAAGTCTAGTATTTGTAATACTCTCCTGTAGTTTAGTTTTGTATCGTTCAAATTAGTCAGTATCAACCACATAAACAATATCCCTCTCAGAGTCACGCGCCCGCCAACAGGATGCTCACATCTGCTTCTATGGCAGACATGGGCAATCAGCTATATTTTTTACCTCCTTTCTTTAAAGTTAACAATTTTCTTGCATTATCTGGTTCATATATTCTTGAACTGACGACTTCATCATTATTTAAACGAATTCGTGCATCTTTCCCGCAATTTGTTTTCCCAATGCAAAACACTGTGCAAGGGTGTCTTTATCAGGAACATGCTTAATCTTTATGGCTTCACCAACAAGCTCGACCTTTGTCGCTTTCAGAATATCCTGAATCTGACCGATGGATTCACCGCTCCAACCATAAGAACCAAACGCTTGTCCAACCAAATTCTTGGGTCTCAAACCTTTTATATAGGTGAGAACATCTGCCATTTGAGGAAGCATATTATTATTTAACGTCGGAGAACCAGCAATAAGAGCCCCTGATTCAAGCAGTTCATAAGCTACATCACTTCGATGGATCGCATCCATGGACATAAATTTGACTTCTGCCCCACCTTCATAGAGCCCTTCACTGACCGCACGTGCCATTTGTTCCGTACTATGCCACATGGTAGCATAAACGACCACCGCCTTAAGGGTTGGGGACTGGACGGCCCATCTTCCATAAAGATCAACAATATGTTGAATATTTTTTCGCCAGATTGGACCGTGGTCCGGGGCAACCACCTTAAATGACAATCCTGCTTTTTTCACACGCTCAATTAATTTCAGCACCAGGGCAGAATAAGGCAAGATTATATTGGCATAATACGTTGCCGCTTCATAATTTAGAATAGAATTATCAATCTCATCATCAAATCTCTCTGCCGTCGCTAGGTGCATCCCGAAGGCATCCTGCGAAAAGAGAACCTGTTCATCGACCAGATAGGTAAACATACTGTCTGGCCAGTGCAGCATCCGCGTTTCCATAAAAGATAGGGTCATATTACCTAAGCTGAGACTTACGCCATCGTTAACAGACGATATTTTATCGCCTACATGAAAAATTTCTTTTAGGGCCTGCACGCCCCCAGGTGAAGCGAATACCTTCTCCGGTTGGATAAAATTGATTACTTCGGGCAGACATCCCGAATGATCCATTTCCGAATGGTTTGAAACGATATATTTTATTTCTTTGGGATCGATCACGGAAGCTATGCGTGAAAGCATCTCTTGCTGGAAGGGCTTCTTAACCGTATCGATGAGGGTTACTTCATCCGCCAAGACAAGATAGGCATTGTAGGTGCTTCCTCTTTTGGTCGTGTAGCCGTGAAAATCACGGATATTCCAATCTACTGCCCCCACCCAATAGACATGATCACTAACCTTGACTGCCTTATAGATATCTTGCATATGATACCTCTCCTTTTTAGTTCCATTGCACTGAATAAATTGACTCTTCCTCCATCAGAAGAAAACTTCACTGAAAGAAAACAACTTTCACTATTAGAAACAGACCCATCAGAAATATAAGCGCATGCTAAGTAAAAATACTTAATATATTCAAATCATTCCCAAGGATCGCTAAAAATACTTTTCAAGGGACTCTTTTTCAACAAGTTACTTTATTTGAATTCGTAACATGACTAGAGACCTTTGAATTTGTGATTAAATCGCCTTGCCGTCATTCCGTGCTTGACTTGAGCCTGCCCCGTACTCGATACGGGGGAATCCAGTGTTTTCAAGCCGTTACAGATTCCGCCCCGATTTTCATCGGGGTGACGCGTCGGAATGACGTGAGGGGCCGTTTTTCAAAGGTCTCGACTATTTTAGTCTTTATTCTGAATAAAAAAATTTTCTCGCTTGTTAAAAACCAGTCGCAATATCTTTTAAAGTAATATCTTCCAACATTTTATTGATGGAATCCCTTATTCTTTTCCATGCTACATGCGCAGAACAGGTCTTGGAAAAACTGCATGATCTACTATATACTACGCACACATTTACAGCTATCGGGCCTTCCGTTGCTTCTAAAATATCTTTAAGTGTAATGTGCTCAGGCTTCCGGCTCAATTTGAAGCCCCCAACCATACCCCTTGATGATATTACAAGATTAGAGTTACCTAGCGTTTGGAATATTTTTGCCACAAATACGGGTGAAGTATTTGTGGCTTTGGTTATTTCTTTTACCATTATAAATTGTTCCCTGGGCTGCTTTGCCAGATAAATCATACCCCTTATTGCGTACTCTGTTTCTCTGCTTATTTTGAACATTTAAGATAAAAATAGTCTTAATGAAACGCAATGTCAAGAATGAATATTTCTGATCTGAGACCTTTGAATTTGTGATTAAATCGCCTTGCCGTCATTCCGTGCTTGACTTGA
>DHHR01000034.1:4322-4539 GCA_002403385.1 Syntrophaceae bacterium UBA4767
TTTTCAAAGGTCTCGATCTGTACATTATAGCTAGATGGCAGCCCGACGATTTCACCGTTTAAAAGTTTACCAAGCAGGTTGATTTGCCGCTGGATTGGGCAGAGCAACGCAAACTTCTAGGTTTCTTCTGAAGTGACCGGCGAAATAGCGAACAGAGAAAATACCTAATATTTTTGATTCAATGGGTTTCAGACTGGCATCACCGGTCGACTTCATC
>DHHR01000059.1 GCA_002403385.1 Syntrophaceae bacterium UBA4767
TCAATATGCTTGCAATGAAACCGTGGAATTGCTAAAAACACTTAAATTTGTACAAAGCATGAGTCGCAAAGGAAATTGTTACGATAATGCTGTTACAGAGAGTTTTTTCCATACGCTAAAAACGGAGCATGTTTTCTGGCGAAAATACAAAACCAGAACTGAAGCCAGACAAGACATTTTTAACTATATTGAGGTGTTTTATAATCGTGAAAGAAGGCACTCAACATTAGATTACATTTCACCGGCCGATTACGAGGAAAATTGGCTGAAAAACGTTGCATGAGTGCGTCTACATTTTCGGGGTAAGATCATCATAAATTACAGATCAAGTTGCCACTTAATCTGAAATTCAATTTCTTCCTCTGAAGAACTACGCTCATGTTCAATATTAATAATGGCTGTAGGTGGAATTGTTATTCGCTCCCCAGCGACTTGAATTCGAAATCGCTTACCATTTTCAATACTGTCCGCAAGACGCCTTAGTTTTTGCGCAAACTGCTTTACAGAATAATTTTTCTCAATATCTATTTTCCGCTTTTTCGTTCGTGTTGACATCTGATTAAACCTCGGCATGCTTATATTTTAAAACGCCTAACGGTAGCTGTTGGGCTGCCGTATTGGGGGGCATTTACGCAATTGTCTGCGCCAAAAGCCAAGCGTAGCGGAATAGCGGTCAGCCTGAATATCATTGTTAGATCCAAATTCATTTTTAAATTCAAAGATTTTTGCGCTCAAACCAAACAAACAGCCAGATAATTCCAGCCCAGAAGATAGGGATTATAAGCCAGGGAGAAATGCCAAAAACTTCGGCCAGCCCGATTTTTCCAAAGTTCTTCCATGCCAAAATCGTGGATTTGAAAAAAGGATAGCACTCCGCATAGACAGTCGCCCCTACCACCATGCCGGCAATAGCAAAGACTGCGTGCCAGCGCCCCTCGCCAAGAGCCCCTAAAGAAGTGCCGGGACAGAACCCCGTCACCGCCCAGCCGCAGCCGAAAAGGGCGCCTCCAACCAAGATACCGCCCAGGTTCATGGCTTTGTGGCTCAAGGCAATGATTGAGGCATCGGCAAGAAGCTGAATTCCAACCATGCCGACCAGTATGGCTGACAGCATGAATTTGACGATCGTCATGTCCTTCAAGAGCATGGCGCCGACCTGCTTATCAAAGCGCACGACGCGGCCTTTCTGGAGGAAAAACCCGAACAATATCCCTGTAATCAACCCAAGTAACTGATCGATGCTCATGATCCTCTCCTTTTGTACAAACACCCGGCAACGACAACCCCTGTTCCAAAGAACATTGCCAGTGCGATAAAAGAGCTGACCGACAACTGCATCATGCCGCTGAGACCGTGTCCGCTGGGACAGCCGTCTGCCATGCGGGCACCCAGCATGGCCACGATACCTCCCAAAAAGGCGCCTACGGCTCGTTTTCCTATCGATGGGCCAAACCGTTCTTGCCAAGTCGGCGGGACACTTTCCAGCTTGAAGCTCTTGTCGGTTGTGGAGGCGATCAACGCTCCGAAAAAAATCCCGAGGACAAGCATGAATTGCCAATCAATCCGTACTTTTTCCTTGGAGAAGTACTCGTTGGCGGCGACTCGGTCGGGAACAACTGTCCTTTCGAGCAGCCCCGCAGCGCGCACAAAGGTGGTTGAGGCACCGAGGTAATTGGTCTTTCCCATCCATTGAGTAGTTGCATACACCGAGACGATAGCCAACACCCCTACCAGCGCCCCCGCCAGATAAGGACTCCATCCGCCATCTTCTGTTTTCCACTTCATTGCTATGTTCTCCTTTCCTAGCTTGGATCGAATGTAAAAGCTGAGGGGCTGGGCAACGATAACCAAAAAACGATGACAAAGGCAAAAACTACCGGTCAAATACTGCCTTTCAAAAAACGGCACGGCTTTGCCCAGTTCATCTCAAGCGACATGTTCGCTTTTATCGATAAATATCTTTTCGATGTCCCACTTTTACGATCCAGACTGTAAGTTCTTTATCCTGAACAGAATAAACAATTCTGTAGCGGCCCTGACGAACCCGGTATCTTTCTTGCCCTGTCAATTTTTCATGCCCTTGCGGTATCGGGTCTTTGGCGAGCGTTCTTATGCGACGGAGAATTTCCTGAAGAGCTTTCTTAGGTATCGTGCTGAAGTCCTTCTCAACTGATTCTTTGAAATAGATTTTATATTCGGCCATCTCTCTTCAGTTTCTTGACCATCTCGTCATAACTGATTAAAGATTCTCCATCTCTCTCTTCAAATGCAGCTATGTCTTCCGCATCTTCTGCGAGAGCTTCCCTGACCGCAGCATTCACAAGGTCTGAAACAGATCGAGACGTCTCGGCTGCTTTTAATCTTAGCGCCTTGTGTAGTGCGGGATCAAGATACACGGTTGCTCTTCTAACTGCTGTTGCCATAACTTACCTCCCATGAAAAAGCTTCAGTCAACAGAAAACTGAAGGCAGTTTGTTTTTACGGCATAGATGGTGATCACGTTAACCTCCCATTCGAGCTCGACCTCTCAACATTCTGGTTCAAATAAGGCGTCCCAATCTCCAAAACGATTTCTCGTCAATCAAGGAATATGCGGGCTTACCTTATGTCCTCGACCATCAATGCCTGTCAA
>DHHR01000081.1 GCA_002403385.1 Syntrophaceae bacterium UBA4767
CGCTTCTGTGCCCAAAAAATCTGCAATCTCCTTTGCAAGTCTATTAGCTCCTCCCATGAAAAAGCTTCAGTCAACAGAAAACTGAAGGCAGTTTATTTTTACGGCATAGATGATGATCACGTTAACCTCCCATTCGAGCTCGACCGCTCAACATTCTGGTTCAAATAAGGCGTCCCAATCTCCAAAACGATTTCTCGTCAATCAAGGAATATGCGGGCTTACCTTATGTCCTCGACCATCAATGCCTGTCAACTTTCTCATTCCGCTCTGTTTCAAATATCTCTTCAGGCTGTAACACCTTTTAGTCGTACGGGATCATATGGCATCTTACTTTTTAAGACCCCATAGGCAATCGTCAACAACTTCCGGGCTACCGCCACTATCGCAACCTTCTTGCCTCGCCGCTTCATGATCCGCGCAAAAAACTCCTGCAACGGACGGGCTCCGTAACTCCGCATACGCACAATCACATGAGCACATTGCAATAATACCCGCCTGAGTTCCTGGCGACCGTCTCGAGCGATCCGACCCAAGTGAGTAATACCTCCACTCTGATATATCCGGGGTGTTAATGCCCCATATTTCGCAACGCATTTCTTGCTGTCAAACCGTTCTGCATTATCCAGGGCGCTGATAATAACTCGCGATGACAACTTGCCGATGCTGGGAATACTCTCCAATAACTCTATCCCCTTATCTTCTATCGTCCCGATCTTCTCTGTCAGCTTCTTCTCTGCTATAAGCAAACTCTCAACATTATCCATGTAGCTCTCAATAATCAGCCTCTGAACATCCCCTATCTTCACCCATCTCAGCTTCTCCCGCCAGTCACTCCTCTGGAAAAACTTCTCCGGCAGACTATGACCCTCTTGCTTCATCTGCCCACGGATACTGTTGATCAAGGCCACTCGCTTGCCCTGCAACCGCTGCCTGGCGCTGATCAACTCCCTCAACTCTCGTATCTTACCCTCCACAATATGAACCTTCCGTGGCAACATGTCACCTCGACCCAAGTGCGCCAGCTTTCGGGCATCTATCTTGTCCGTCTTGCCACTGCTCTGATTGATCCATTTGATCTCGTTGGGATGAACAACGTGAATCTCTACTCCCTCCACCTCTTGTAATGCCTTCGCTATCCACTTTAACTGATTCCCCGCCTCAAATATCACCAGCTTCTGCTGAACTCCCAATCCCTTGAGCAATCCTTGGAGCCCTCCTCGCGTTGGCTCTATCTCTTTATTTACTACTACCCGCTTCTTCTCGTCGATCCCATGAATAACAAAACTCTTGCTGCTGATATCCATTCCAATGTAAATCATAACTGCCCCCTTTCGTTAGTTGGTTTGCTTTGGTAGCCTAACCAACTGTTACGCCTTCGGGCTTAACTGTCAACTGGCGCTTGGGGGCTTTTTCATAGTATCTCCATACTCCCTTTTAAGGGTTTGTTTAAGCCATTGAGGATTATACCCTTTTTCATATTTACAGAAAAGATGTTACACTATCCATCTCTGTGTGAAAACGAATCAATTTGACTTTTGCCCAGAAGTAAAATATTAAGATAATTTAAGATGAATTTCGATACTTCTGCCAAATGCAGCTTTGACAAAATCGTAAAAAGTCAAAATTCGCGGGTTTTGTCATGGTGAGCCCTTCGGCTGGCTCAGGACAGGCTCTGTTGAACCATGACGTAATATCAATTATTTATGTTCACCCTTCGACAAGCTCAGGGTGACAATTGGGACTTTTTACGAGTGCATCAGCTTTCATTTAAAAATGTGGATCGGTCAATTGGAGGTAAATAGAGATGAGAAGATTTGAATTTACTTTATTTGAAGTTATTCTTACATGTTCTTTGTTGATGGCGCTGTTTTTCACCCCATTCCTGTCTGCGGCGGCATCTTCGTCATCAGTTGTCCCTGAGCGCGGATACACCGTCAAGAAAGGAGATTGGATATTAAACATTCTACGCAATGAATTGCATGTTATATCTCCTTTAGAACTTAAAAATGCCCTTGAAGCGGTGAAAAAGCTTAATCCACAGATAAAGGATTTCAATAAGATAAAACCAGGTCAATCTATTGCTCTGCCTGAAGTTTTGTCGTTTTCTAAAAAACCAGCCAAAGATGCTGCCGCTTGTAGAAAATACCTCGTCAAGGAAGGAGACAGTATTCTTGTCATTTTGCGCCGAGAACTTAAAATAAAAGACGAAGACATCGATAAAACCATGCAGCAAGTCATAAACCTCAATCCAAACATCCGGAATTTCAGCAATATCCATAATGGAACAGCGATATGCTTACCGGAAGATATTTACAGCAACAAAACTGTCCCCATGAAAACAAAACTTTCGGGACAAGAAGCCCCTACAGAAACAAAGAATATAGAAAAACAATATTTGGATACATTGTCCATCAACCTTTTGGATATCTTAAAACACATCCTAAGCCAAATAAATGGAGCAATCATAGAAAGTGGCAATTACATAATTCCCTTTCGCCCTTCCGGTCAAGCCGTAATTGACTGTTCAAAGGTTCCGGTCGTTGAATTCGATGACGGCACAACGGTATTCCTTGATTCAGAAAACAATATATCTGAGAAGCTTAGAATGCTTATTTCCTCTTCTTGGAAAAACTTTCATGTGATTAATGCCAACAAAAACCAAGATGCCATTGCTACCCTCGGAAAAATTATTAATTGTACAGGTTCATATGTGTTTTCCAGACCAGCGAAGCCTATAGTTATTGGGAATAGCCCCAAAATCACACTGAATGCGGATTGGCTTATAACCTCGAGAAAGGATATGACGAATTTGGCCTTCTGTTTCGCCCAGTCGAAATCACAGCTCTTGCCTGAACCCATTATTTCACGCGCAAAGTCACAAGGAATTACCATTACAGAGATTTTAGATGGAGCCGTTTTTAAAGCATCTGCAACCTTTGACATTGCTTCCGCTGAAGATGCCATTCCCGAAATTCCTACCTTGCCTGGCACAACGCCTGTTGCGCTGGCGTCCTCAGTTCTGTCCACATTTTCCTTTACTCCGGCACAAGACGCTAAGGTGGAGGCTTTTGTTAAAGGGGAGAAAGGCTGCAATCCAGCGATCAATGCCGATCTACTCTTGAAGAAAGATCAAAAACAGATAGTTTTTGTTTCAGAGCAACCTCCTACAGATTTTACAGATGCGCTAAAAAAAGAGTCAGACATGGAGATAGTTCTCCTCGACCGAAATGAATCTGCGAAATCAATTATTGAAAAAACACTAACAGCTGTCGCTCTTCCCTTCTCCTTTCAAGAATATTTTTTCCCCTTCCCGAATGAAAACCAAGCCAAAGCTCTTATAAGTTTCTCCGCATTCAAGGTGCAGAGAAATGGGACGCCCGTATATTTAATTGATTTTGACATGGATCATGATCTGTACAAACTCATCTTTAAACAATGGAAGGTCTCATTAATTAAGTATTGAAAGTAAAAGCCATAGCGCTCTTTTCAGGGGGCCTGGACAGCATCCTTGCAACAAAGATTATTTTGGATCAGGGAATCGATGTTCAGGGTGTTGCATTTCAAACGCCTTTTTTTAGCGCTCAAAAGGCTATAATCGCCGCTGATACGATCGGACTACCCCTGCTCATCCAAGATATAACAGAAGAACATCTCTTCATGCTCAAAGCGCCTCGGTATGGCTATGGCAAAAACATGAACCCCTGTATTGACTGTCATACTCTGATGTTGAAGTTAGCAGGGCAACTTATGGTAAAGATGAATGCTGATTTCATTTTTACAGGAGAAGTTCTAGACCAGCGGCCCATGTCTCAGGTACGGCAATCCTTGCACGTGGTGGCGAAAAATTCAGGATACATGGAATTTATTGTCCGTCCCCTCAGCGCAAAGCTCCTGCCAGAAACTAAACCGGAAAAGGACGGAAAAGTTAATCGCGATAAGCTTCTTGATCTTCGGGGAAGAGGCAGAAAACGTCAATTGGAATTAGCTCGTTTTTACGGACTCCAATCCTTTCCTCCTCCGGCAGGCGGCTGTCTTCTGACTGATCCAGCCTTCTCCAGAAGGCTTAAGGACCTTTTGAAACACCAAAAAGACCCTCTTGTTAGAGATATAGAACTCCTGAAATTCGGCAGGCATTTCAGGATAAATGAAACGACAAAAATTATTGTGGGAAGGAACAACTTTGATAATATAGCTATCGAAAAACTTCAAAAGGAAGGGGATGTTATCATTCGTCCGACAGAAATTCCTGGCCCAACGGTCCTGTTGCCTGACGGAGGCGATGAGAAGATGCTTCACATTGCGGCAGGCATTTGTGTCTTATACAGCGATGCTCCTGAAAACGAAGCAGCTTCTGTAGAATGCAAGGATGCCGAGAAAAATACGTTGCTTACGATAAAATCCATATTGAGGGATGACATTGAAGGTTGGATTATCAGGTAGTTATTAAGGAATTCCTACTATGCTGCGGCCTTAGCAGATCATAAACCGTTTTGACGGGATTGAACGTTTCGATGGGAACCTCCACAAATATAGTATTCCATAAGGCCATGGAGCCATTCCACAAACCAGGTAATTCTAAAGCCTTAAACTCCTTTCCCTCTTGGGTTTTTCGGACAATGCAAAAGGTTTCTGGGTTTATATAGTCATCAAGTTCAAATTTTTTGCCTCGAAAATTCCGGACACTGCACACCATGTCAACAGGATTAAAATGCGTCGCTGATGACCATATGGCTTGCTGCTCGTCCGAGCTTTCATCAATTTGCATAGACTCTACTATCTGCAATGACTGCGTCCCATCATGCTCGTCTACCCAAAATGGACCTCCACCAGGCTCCCCCTCATTTTTCACCACTCCGCAGACACGGAGTGGTCGGTCCAACTTCTCAATCAAAAACCTGATCTTTTCGCGTAGGGACATCATTTCAAACCCCGCAGGAAAAACAATGCACAATTTCCTTTCACAAAAGGATATTATGCCGCTTATCAAATCTTTATCAGGCATTTGTTCCGCGTGGAGCAACCTGAGATTGCGGTATACTTCTTCCTGTAAGGTCGCTAAAAATCCCCCCAATATTTTCTTATAAATTATGGTAGGTGTTTTTAACCAATCAGGAACAACATTATCAATATTCTTAATAAAAATGATATCTCCATCGATTTGCTTAAGATTATGTAAAAGAGCGCCGTGGCCTCCAGGCCGAAAGACAAGCCTCCCTTGCTTGGTTCTAAAAGGGATATTGGCTATATCCACAGCAATTGTATTTGTAGAGGGCAATTGAACAGATATTTCTATGTGCAAGTTTACTTCGTAAAGGTTTTCATAAATTGACTTAACTTCAGAAAGATAATTTTCGACATAATTCCTGTGGTCTTCGGATACCGTAAAATGGATATGGCAGGATCCCCGTCTGTGCGCACCGCACGGACAGGGATCACGTTTTGTGGCGTAAAAAGCTGCTTCAACCAAGTGTTCCTCTAAAGCTGTTCGTGCGCCGCCGGGATAGACGTGAAACTTCAAAAGAGCCTTCGGCAAATTACCATAATCTAAACCTTTTGGGGTTAAGATGTATTCGACTATTGTCTTTTCATTTTTACTATTGAGCAGCTTAAAAATATCCTCGCCTTTTTTTGTGATAATGCTGTATAAATCTTGGAAAAATGCATAATTCTTTAAGTCCTGGAAGAAAGCCCTTTTATCTTTAAGATCATCAAATCTTCCCATCTCCAGCACACCCCACCAGCTCTTAAACATACGACTGGCTGCCCCTGATGCCGGAACAAATTTAAATACTCGAAATTCCTGAAGGGCCTGTTCGTGCCGGGCGATTAATCCGGCTATTTCATCTCGCTTGATAGTTACAATTCCATCATCAATGGCACATGGCCTGTTGAGTATAATTGGCGTCATACCCCTTTCAAACAACTCTATCTGGGCAAGAACTTGTTCGGGTTCCAATCCCTCATCTCTAATTTGTCTTAAATCAGTCTCTGAAAACATTTTGTCCGTCATATTTCTTCACAAAACAGTAGATTAAAAAAATTTCACCATACCTAGAAAAATCACGGATTCATGTTATGAACCTTAAAGCTTTTTCATAAAAGTAGGTTATCATACGCCTTACCAAGCTGTCCAGTTTGAAGAATTATAATTGGCAAAATCGTAAAAAGTCAAAATTCGCGGGTTTTGTCATGGTAAGCCCTTCGGCTGGCTCAGGATAGGCTCTGTCGAACCATGACGTAATATCAATTATTTATGTTCACCCTTCGACAAGCTCAGGGTGACAATTGGGACTTTTTACGAGTGCATCATAATTGCATTTATCTTCTTTTTCTGAGTAACCTAACAGTATGTGTTTTATTTTACTGGTATAATGTAGCCGTTGCTTACTGCTTACCCCTTCTTCCCTCACAGAGGTGCAAGAAAAAACACAATTGAATAATTTTTCTTGACTTTAACTGATAAGAACTTGCCTTTCTGGAAAGGGGCTGACGATAGGGAATACTTCAGCGAATGTCAAGGAAAGCCTGCCCACAATGATATAGCGAGTGGGTGCGGAAATGGGCACAACAATCAAAAATCCAAAATTCTCTTTCATATTAAATCATATTTTTATTGATTTATTCGATTAGCCTTTATATTATTTTATTCAAGCAGGTTTCATTGTTCGCCTTCCGCGGCTATTGGCTTTGCGGGATAAATTAAAGAGACACCGTCATTTATAGGAGGAGAGGATATGTTTAAAAAATCTTATTTTATTTACGGATTGGTTTTATTGTCTTTTGCCCTTTCCGGCTGTATGGTGTTCAAAAGCACTTACATGGCTAAAGCCGGCGAAGCCGAAAAGCTTTCACAAGACGTTGTGAACCTTCAGGAAAGAATTCAAGTTCTTACCGCTGAAAATACCGAGCTTAGAAAGCAGCGCCGGGATATGGCTGATAATCTTGAAAAAGATATTGCTGCGTTAAAAAGCGAAAATGAAAAGCTGCGAAAGCAAGCGGTGGGTATTAAGAAGGCCAAAGAAGAAGAAATTCAGACAACTAGCAAAACTTATGAAAATTTACTTCATAAAATGAAAGATGAAATCGCCAAAGGCGAGATTACCATCTCGGAATTAAAAGACAAGTTGACAGTGAATGTTGTTGAGGAGATCTTATTTGCCTCAGGAAGCGCGGAAGTCAAAGCGAATGGACTGGTCGTGTTGAAAAAGGTTGTCGACGTTCTCAAAAATATTAAAGATAAATCCATTCGTGTTGAGGGCCATACGGACAACGTTAAAATCGGAAGTCCCCTCATCAACAAATATCCTACAAATTGGGAACTCTCAGCTGCGAGAGCCATCAATGTCACCAAATACCTTCAGAGCAGGGGAATTGATCCTGCCGTCCTTTCCGCCACGGCATATGGCGAATATCATCCTATTGCAGACAACTCCACGCCTGAAGGGCGCGCTAAAAACCGAAGGATTGCTATCGTCCTGACAAATATAAACTAGAGCAAAAACTCTCGCCTACATTAGGAATCACTCATTTATGATGGTCTCGTAAAAAGTCCCAATTGTCACCCTGAGCTTGTCGAAGGGTGAACATAAATAATTGATATTACGTCATGGTTCGACAGAGCCTATCCTGAGCCAGCCGAAGGGCTTACCATGACAAAACCCGCAAATTTTGACTTTTTACGATTTTGTCATTTATCGTTATAAAATGGGAAAAACGATTACTGAAAAGCTTATAGAAGCCCACCTCCTTTCCGGCGCCATTACGGCCGGCGCGGAAATAGGCATCAGAATCGATCAAACCCTGACGCAGGATGCAACGGGAACCATGGTTTATCTGCAGTTTGAATCGATGAAGGTCCCCCGAATTCAAACAGAATTATCCGTAAGTTACATTGACCATAACACAATTCAGGCCGGTTTTGAAAATGCGGATGATCACCGCTATCTGCAGAGCGTTGCTCAGAGATTCGGCGCGCACTTCTCACGAGCGGGAAATGGCATTTGCCACCAGGTTCATCTTGAACGTTTCGGTAAACCAGGAAAAACCTTGATCGGATCTGACAGCCATACTCCGATGTGCGGAGCCCTCGGCATGTTGGCCATCGGCGCCGGGGGGCTCGATGTGGCTTTAGCCATGGCCGGTGAACCGTTTTATCTTATGTATCCCAAAATCATCAGAATCAATCTTCAAGGTAAACTTCCTCCCTGGACATCCGCAAAAGATGTAATTCTGAAAATTCTTGAAATATTTACAACCAAGGGGAACGTTGGATGTGTGTTTGAATACGCCGGTGAAGGCGTGACAAATTTAACCGTTCCCGAAAGGGCCACCATAGCCAATATGGGAGCAGAATGCGGCATAACAACATCCGTTTTCCCCAGTGATGAAATGACAAAACGTTTTTTGAAATCCCAGCAGCGGGAAAATGACTGGATAGAACTTATTGCCGATGCGGATGCCAACTACGAAAGGGTTATTGATATCGATCTCTCCACGCTGGTTCCCTTGACAGCCAAACCTCACAGCCCCGATCATATCAGTCCCGTCAGCGATATGGGAGAAATAGAAGTTCATCAGGTTTGCATTGGAAGTTGCACAAACTCTTCTTACAAAGACCTTGTCACTGTGGCCAAGGCTCTGAAAGGCAAGGTCGCACATCCCAACGTAAGTTTTGTCATATCTCCGGGCTCAAGGCAGGTGCTGGACAATCTCGTCCATGACGGCTACCTGGCCTACCTGCTTTCCGCAGGAGCAAGGATAATGGAGAGCGCTTGTGGGTTTTGCATCGGCAACAGTCAATGTCCTTCTTCAAAAGCTGTTTCCTTGCGGACCTCAAACCGCAACTTTTGGGGACGATCCGGAACAAAGGATGCTGATATCTACATTGTAAGTCCTGAAACAGCAGCGGCGGCCGTCATCACGGGCAGGTTTACCGACCCTCGTAAACTTGGTATGGATTATCCAAGAGTTGAGATGCCCGAAAATTTTTTTGTGGACGACGGCATGATAATAAAACCGAAAGACACAAAAGATCCTTCTGCCGTTGAAATTTACAGGGGTACCAATATCGGCCCTCTTCCCGAAAATAGCGCCCTTCCTGAAAATATCCTCGGAGAGGTCACGATCAAAATAGGGGATAAAATTACTACGGATCACATAATTCCCGCAGGAATATACATGAAATACCGTTCCAATATTCCTAAATATTCCGAGTACGTCTTTGAATTATTGGATCGCGATTTCTTTAGACGGGCCATAAAAATCCGGGATGCAGGAAGGCATAATATCATAGTAGCCGGACTGTCTTACGGTCAGGGTTCATCAAGAGAGCACGCAGCCATGTGCCCCATGTACCTCGGCGTGAAGGCCGTTATGGCAAAGTCATTTGAACGGATACATGCGGCAAATCTGATCAACTTCGGCATTGTCCCCCTTACTTTCGAGGAAGAGCGCCAATACGAAGCAATTAAGCAAGGCGATCTCATTGAAATACCCAGCCTCAGAGACTTGCTTGTTAAGAACAGCATCTTAACTGTCAAAAACACTTCCAGAAGAACATCGTTCAAAGTAAGCTGCAAGCTCACCCAAAGAGAGAAAAGGATTTTGCTTGCCGGTGGGGCGCTTAATCTCCTGAAGCCGGCAGATTGAATTAAGCACATATAACCGGAAAGTTTAGCTATGGGGAAAACAAACAAAATTAGGGTGGAAAACCCGCTGGTTGAGATCGACGGCGATGAAATGACTAGAATCATGTGGAAGATGATAAAGGACAAGCTTCTTTTTCCTTATCTGGACATGAACATCAAATATTACGATCTGCACATAAAAAACCGCGATAAAACCAACGATCAAATCACAACAGATGCGGCCTTGGCTATAATGCAACACCGCGTAGGCGTGAAATGCGCCACAATTACACCCAATGAAGACAGGGTAAAGGAATACGGCCTCAAAAAGGCATGGAAATCGCCTAATGCAACTATCAGGGCGTTGCTGAATGGCACTGTTTTCAGAAAACCCATCATGGCAAGGAACATCAGGCCTGTGATTTCTTCATGGAAAAAGCCCATTGCCGTTGGCAGGCATGCCTATGGCGATGTTTACAACAATACGGAATTTCGCGTTGATGCTCCCGGCAACGTGGAACTTTTATTCATACCCGCGAAAGGCGGAACAACCGTGCGTATGGGCATTCATCAGTTTGATGGTCCGGGTATTATTCAAGCCATACATAATACCGACGCATCCATCCAGAGTTTTGCCCAAGCATGTTTTGCTTTTGCTCTGGATGAAAAAATGGATCTTTGGTTTAGCGCCAAGGATACCATTTCCAAAACCTACGACACCCGTTTTCGAGATATCTTTGAACAGGAATATCAAGAAAACTGGAGGCAAAAATTTCAGCAGAATGGCATCTCCTATTTTTTTACGCTGATTGACGATGCGGTCGCCAGAATCATGAAAACAAAGGGCGGCATCCTCTGGGCTTTGAAAAACTATGATGGGGATGTCATGTCCGATATGATTGCATCCGCATTTGGAAGTCTTGCCATGATGACGTCGGTTCTTGTCTCGCCGCAAGGATATTTTGAATATGAAGCCGCTCACGGCACCGTTCAGAAACATTACTACAGATACCTCAAGGGGGAGGAAACCTCCACGAATCCCATGGCATTGATCTTTGCGTGGACGGGAGGTCTTCGCAAGCGCGGGCAGATGGATGGGACACCCGATGTCATTCGTTTTGCAAGCAAACTGGAACAAGCCGCTATTGAAACCATAGAGGCGGGCGCCATGACCGGCGACCTCCTGCCTCTTGCGGACTGCAAACAGGGAAATCAAATGGTTTCCACGCAGGGCTTTATCGACGCAGTTTCAGCCAAACTTCAAGATATATTACATGACTAAACCGAACATAAAAGATATGACCCTGGAAGAGATAGAGGCCTTTATCGTCGATCTGGGCAAGGAAAAATACCGGGCAAAACAGATGATGAAATGTCTTTACCAATCCGGCGCAACTTCTTTTGAAGATATGACGACCCTCTCAAAGGTATTCAGGGCAAAAATGAGCAGCCTTGCCGCTATTAGCCAACCCGAACCGGTAGAAACGCAGGTGTCAAAAGACGGAACGAAAAAGATCCTCTTTAAACTGGAAGACGGCCTTTTCATTGAAAGCGTTCTTATCCCTGGCAGAAACCACTGGACGGTGTGCGTTTCCACACAGGCGGGCTGTCAGATGGGCTGTCGTTTTTGTCTTACAGGTAAACTTGGTTTCAAAAGGAATCTCTCCCCTTCCGAAATCACAGGTCAGATTACCGCACTCCAATCAAATACCCCGGAGGGACCGAATATCAAAAATATCGTGATGATGGGCATGGGGGAACCGCTGGCCAACTACAATAACACTCTCAAAGCCATCAAGATCATTGCCTCCGATTGCGGTCTGGGGTTTTCAGGCAGAAAGGTCACCGTGTCAACTTGCGGCATCGCTCCGATGATTTATCAGCTTGGAAAGGATGCCTGTGTCAACCTCGCCATTTCACTAAATGCGCCTGATGATGAAATCAGAAGCAGGCTGATGCCTATCAACAAAAAATATCCTTTTGATGTTCTGCTTGAAGCTTGTAGAGGTTATAACATGCCAAGACGCCGCATGCTGACCTTCGAATACGCTCTTATTTCAGGCATTAACTGTTCAGAAAAGCACGCGGAGGCGCTTGTCTATCGTTTAAGGGGGCTTCGCTGCAAATTCAACCTTATCGCTTTCAATGAATTTCCCGGTTCCCCATTCAAAAGACCATCATCAACAGAAATTGAGCGTTTTCAACGCGTTTTGATAAAAAACCATTATACGGCGGTTCTCCGCACCAGCAAGGGCTCCGATATCCTGGCTGCATGCGGTCAGCTAAGCGGCCAAGCACAAACAAAAACCACTCAAGCAGCTTATACTAAATTGCATTCACACACGAACTAATGTACACTATTTTCTATAATACGATAGCAGGGGAGGATCCGACCAGCGAAATTCTTAACTGAAGAATAAAAAGAGAAATTACGGTAAATGCTGTCTCAAACGAGAAAAAAAGCAAATTTTCAAAGAGCGCAATGCGCTTGGCTGGGAGTTGTCTTAAATCTGTCGCCCGCTGACGCGGCGACAGCCGTAGGAATGAAGCAAAGCACGGTAAAAATATCTTCGTGTATGGGAACAAACGAAAAAGATCCCCAAAATATTTCATTGACAAAGGTAGGGGGAAGTTTTAGAAGAGGCACAGACATAGGCATTTTGCCTTTAAAGTTGACAAAATCGTAAAAAGTCAAAATTCGCGGGTTTTGTCATGGTGAGCCCTTCGGCCGGCTCAGGACAGGCTCTGTCGAACCATGACGTAATATCAATTATTTATGTTCACCCTTCGACAAGCTCAGGGTGACAATTGGGGCTTTTTACGAGTGCATCAAAGTTGGAAGATGAGCGGAATTAGACAATCCATCATAATTATCAAGGGCATAATTAGGCCGAGTATCATAGATGGCCTGAGAGGAGCGGTATAGTATCTTTGCTATAATTTATTTGAAAATTCAAAAAATCCGCTGTCAGGCCGAACTGATAGCGGATTTTTTTTTTGAGGGAGAAAACTTATGAACGGATGGGATGTTTTGATCTACGATACCACTTTAAGGGACGGAACGCAGGGGGAACAAATTAGTTTTTCCGCGGAAGAAAAGCTCCGTATTGCGCAGCGCTTGGACGAGGCGGGATTTGCCTATATAGAAGGGGGATGGCCTGGATCCAACCCCAAAGACATGCGTTTTTTTGAAATGGCAAAAAAGGTATCCTTCAAGCACGCACGACTGGCTGCCTTCGGTAGCACCAGAAAGGCCGATTCCATGGCAGAAAATTGTAAAAACTTAAATGCCCTGCTGAAAGCGGAAACTCCCACTGTAACAATTTTCGGTAAAAGCTGGGATCTCCATGTCACGGAAATCCTTGGAATTACCCTCGATGAAAATTTTGCTATGATTTATGATTCCGTCGTATATCTAAAAGCGCAGGGCAGAGAAGTTATTTTTGATGCGGAACACTTCTTCGACGGTTATAAACACAACCCCCAGTACGCCTGTAAAGTCCTAAGAACCGCACTTTCTGCGGGCGCGGATATGATTGTCCTATGCGACACAAATGGAGGAACGCTGGCGACAGATATAACAACCGTTCTACAAAAAGTATGCTCTACGGTTCCCGCCAGCCGGCTAGGCATCCATGCCCACGATGATTGTGGCCTTGGTGTGGCCAATTCTCTGGCTGCCGTCCAAATGAATGTAAAGATGGTGCAGGGGACCATTAATGGTTACGGTGAGCGGTGCGGTAATGCTGATCTCATCCCGATCATTGCCTGCCTTCACTTAAAGATGAATAAAAGCTGTTTGCCGGGCTCTTCCATCAAACAATTGACGAATCTTTCTTATTATATAAGTGACATCGCCAATATTCCGCCACTAAATTCAAGACCATTCGTAGGGAAAAGCGCATTCACCCATAAAGGTGGAATACATGTCAGCGCTATTTCAAAGAACTCTGCGGCCTATGAACATATCCAACCGCAACTTGTAGGGAACCGGCAGCGGGTGCTGGTGTCTGATCTGGCAGGAAAAAGCAATATCGAATACAAGGCAAAAGAGCTGGGCATTAAACTGGGAAAAGATGAAAATATCAGTCAAAGAATAGTTCAGGAAATAAAACGTCTGGAAGATGAAGGATACCAGTTTGATGTCGCCGACGGCTCTCTGTCGCTTTTAATCAATAAGATTACGGGAGGATTTAAAGAGCCCTTCAAGTTGGAAAGCTTTCACGTAACTAACTCTAAACACGGGAACAAACCAGCCTTGTCTCAGGCGACCATCAAGATATCAGTCGGACAGGAGGAAGAATTAACCGCCGCCGAGGGAAACGGCCCTGTTAACGCCCTCGACCATGCTCTAAGAAAGGCTCTGACAAAATTTTATCCACAGATTCAGGAAATGCATCTTGTTGATTTTAAAGTCAGAATTATAGAAAGCTCCGCCGCCACGGCGGCAAAAGTTCGGGTATTGCTGGACTCGGAAGATGAAGAGGAAATCTGGAGTGCCATCGGGGTGTCCACAAATATTATCGAGGCTAGCTGGGAGGCGCTGGTAGACAGCATTCAGTATAAATTAAGCAAGGACTTAAATAAGAAGAAGAAAAAAGAAACAGCATAGATCTCATAATAAATTACAGGCGGACGGTTAATCCCCTTTCCCGCAAATATTCTTTGACCTGTCCGATACGGAAAATCCGATAATGAAAAACGGAAGCCGCCAGCAGTATCTGCGCGCCACCTTGACGCACAGCCTCATAGAAATGTTCCAGTTTCCCGGCCCCTCCAGAGGCCACCACAGGCAAGGTCACGACATCTGAAATGGCCCTTGTAAATGCCAGATCATAGCCGGCCTGTGTGCCGTCACCATCCATACTGGTCGGCAGAATAATGCCTGCACCCAACGCCTGACATTGCTTAGCCCATTCAACCGCATCCTTGCCCGCCGGTTTGGCGCCGCCAGAAATAACCAGTTCAAAGCTGGATGGCATTTCCTTATTCCTTCGCGCATCAATAGCCACGGTAATATTCGCGGAACCAAAAGCCTTTGCTGCCAGACGAATCAACTCCGGATTATTGACGGCTGCGCTGTTCACAGAAACCTTGTTAGCCCCCGCCTTGAAGACAAATTCCATATCCTCCAAAGAAGCAATACCTCCGCCCACGGTCAGCGGAATATTAATTACGGAGGAGACATTCTTTATCCATTCAAGCCGTGTCTTCCGATTTTCAACCGTCGCAGCAATATCCAGCATTGCCAGCTCGTCAGCTCCTTCCTCTTGGTAAAACACAGCGTTTTCGACAGGATCGCCGGCGTCTTTGATATCGACAAAATGGACGCCTTTAACGACACGACCGTTTTTCATATCCAAACATGGCATAATTCTTATGCTTTCCATACTTTCCCCTTTAAAGATATTTATTTTGCCCAAAACGCCACCGAGTTTATTTTCTGTACTCGGCCTCGACAGAAATAGCAATCCCGCCTCGCACAGCAAAATCGGCCGTTACCTTGCACCAGCGGGGAGAAAGCGCTGAAACAAGATCATTCAATATCTCGTTGGTCGCATGCTCGTGAAAGATACCTTTGTCACGATATGACCACAAGTAGAATTTTAGGGATTTCGATTCCACGATTTTCTTGTCGGGTGTATAGCATATTGTCAATTTGGCAAAATCCGGTTGTCCCGTTGCTGGACATGCGCAGGTAAATTCGTCGGTTCGTAGGGTAACAACGTAATTTCTATCCGGATGATGATTCGGAAAAGTCTCCAGTTTTTTTACTGGTTTCGCTTTCATACCCAAAAGTGTCAGGCCCTCTAAATCCGATTTGGCGGTTGTTTTCTTTCGCATAGTGACCATATTTTATCGTTGTTGAATTTTTTTTTACGTTTTCCTACCGGGCGGTCAAACCTCTTTTTTTATAATAGACCAGATTTGACGGACTCGCAATAAGTCGAATTTAATATATACTGCCATGCTGACCAAAAGATGTCATGGTGAGCCCGTCGAAGCATGACGAACCACCCTTCGACCAGCTCAGGATGACAAATCGGGACTTTTTACGAGCTCATCAGATTTCGCTTCAGGCCAAAAACCTTGTGCGTGTGCCGTTGGATCTTGTGTGTAAAGATGGGGACGTTGCGCTTTTAACAAGCAATGCTATTTTCTCACAAATATCGCCCCCGCCTTATCCTCATAGACCTTCTTCCAGTTTTGGCTTTCCCCGATAAATTCGATGGTTCTTTTGTTGTCTTTTTTACTGAGGACAACAAATGAAATGTTATATTTATTCAAAATTTTTTCCCAATCCGCCAGGCCCAAGTCGACGTCCATATAGTCTTTCCATGTCTCTGCCGGAACCAGATGGAGCCGGTTATCGGCAAACACCTTATACTCCGGCCACAGCTTCCAGATAAGGTAACTTCCCCAGTTGATATCATTGAACATATTCCCCTTTAACCCTTCTTCTTTTACGTAGTTCGCTATTGCCGCCGGCGCGTTTCGGGGATCGATAATATTTCTCATGCTTTTAATCGGAAGATAGGGCCTAAACCAGGGGAGAAACCCTATTATGCTTATTAAAAAAACTATGAAAAAGAGGATATTCAACACAAGACATTCGGTCTCCGCTTTCGCCTTTTCTTTCTCGCCCGATATTCTTCTCCTCACCCATTCTATCGAGCAAAAATGCGCGGCCAGGATCGGGGCGGAGACCATACCCCACCACATGACCATACGCAGCGCTTTGAAGCCGGCAAACAGGAAAGCCAGCAGCAGCAAGGCCTCGGTCCAGGTAACTTTTCGGGGGCTGAATTTCATGATGATGCCGGCCAGCACAACAGAGACAATAAAACAATAGCCGGTAAAATCGTTCATGGCGGTCGGCTGCCATTCGGCGGAGCGTGCCGCTGAAATCGATGAGTTCGCCCAGACATCCTTCCAGATGTTTATCCCGTAGGGGTTTATCAAGGTGACTGCGGTCAGGACTATCACCAAAAGCAGGAGCCTTCTTAGCCCTGCATCATTGGAGAGCAGCTTAAGCCGTTTGATCGTATTTCCACAGTATCGGCCGGTATCATGGTATCCATCGGCTGTTCTTCCCAACAAAAAGATGCCGGCCATAATAATGGCCAGCGTGAAGCTGCTGTGCAGGTTGACCCATAGGATCATCAGCAGGGAAAGCAAAAGGATCGAAGAATTAGTTATCTTTTCTTTCCGAAAAAGGTAACTGTAAAAGAATACAAAGAAGGGAATTATAAACAACTGGGGACGGATTCCCCAGTTGCCGATTCCGAGAGTCGCGGCAAAAACGATGAAGAGGAGGGTGATTTTATGATGTTTTGTCTGCTTCCGGATGAGGTGATAAAAAATGGCCATGGTAAGAAGCAAAATGCCGACCCTCAGCAGGACAAGCGATTCGAGACCTCCCAATCTTTCGCACCACGCCAGCAACACCTGGGAGAGCCAACCGGAATTGACATACTGGAGGCCGAAAAAGGTGTGGGTAAAGATATCCTGGCTGATAACAGCCTTTTTTTCGATCATCGTCTCGCCGAATTTAAGGTAGTAGCCGAGGTCGGTAAAAGATACATAACCCCTCAGCCCAAAAACGGCGGCCAGCCAGAAGGGAAGGATGTAATAAATGGTTTTAAGCCTGAAGATGGGTGGGATCTGTTCGGTTTTCATAGTATCCATTCACCGTGAACCGTTGTTCATCGTTCACTGTTGTTCCTTTAACGAGGAAATCACTTGTGCAGAGTAGCCGGCATGTTTTTTACGTTGGGCTATTCCGCATCAAGTGGGGCGCTTGGTTAGGCGTATAGTTTTTTGTGCAATTTAGACCAACGACTGAAGGGCTTTATTGACAGCATCTTCATTTGGGAAAACCTTCGCAACTTCAGGTTTAAGCACAACCACATTTGACGATTCATGGATTCGCTTTGCATACTTTCCTCTCACAAGTCCCCCGGAAAAATCCGACCGCTTGTATTCGGCTCGTAATCCGTCTTTTTCTGTCTGTTTAAACTTCTTCATATATTTTTCGTTCTCCTTTGCTCGCTGGACGAACGCTAATAATCCTTATGGTTTCATTTTCTTCGGTGTGAGCGATCACCAATAATCGACCACCTTCTGAGACTCCGAAAGTAATGTACCGTTCCTCCGTACTTGAATGATCCGGATCAATGCCTGTTGCTGCCATCGGATCACATTCAAATTACACAATTTTTTTGTATCATGGTTTCGATTAATTGTCGCCTAATTGATGAACGCGGAAAAAGTCCCGATTGTCATCCTGAGATGGTCGAAGGGGTGGTTCGTCATGGTTCGACGAGATCACCATGACACCTTTTTGTCAGCATGACAGCCTATATTAAATTCGACTTTTTACGAGTCCGTCCTAATTAGACAGAAAAAATTTCCCTCTCCCCTCGTGAAGAGGATTTCTTTTATATTTCAAGGTGAACGGACAACGGTTCACAATTTGTATTTCCCGGTTAAATGCCGCACCCGTATCCTCATCAGATCACACAACATCAAAAAAGGGTCCTTCACTACACGGACCCGGGAGTTGGGAGAGTTAATCCACTTTACGGGAACTTCTTTTATCCGGCAGCCCATATGGCGGGCCATAAAAAGTATCTCCACATCAAAACCAAACCCTAAAATGGTCTGTTTTTCAAAAAGGGCGCTGGCGGCCTCCTTCCTAAAGAGCTTGAATCCGCACTGAGTATCTCTTATCCCGGAGACAGTGAGAAGCTGCACCAGCTTGTTAAAAGTCTTCCCCATGAATTCCCTGAACCATGGCTGCCTTACCAAAATATCCGATTCCGGCAGCGCCCGGGATCCGATGGCAATATCATAGCCCCTGTCGAGCCAGTCCATCAGTTTGTCGAGTTCCTGAATAGGCGTGGATAGGTCCGCGTCGGAAAACAGCATAATCTCTCCCAGAGCATTCAACATCCCTGCCCTTACCGAATACCCCTTCCCGCGGTTAACTCCATTTTCCAATAACCTGATCAGGGGAATCCCTTGCGCGATTTCTCTGACCACCCGGCAAGTGGTGTCGGCGCTTCCGTCATCCACAACAATGACCTCTGAGCGATAATCTCTGGTCAGCAAATATTCATTGATTTGTCGCAGGGTAGCGCCGATTCTTTCCGCCTCATTGTAGGCGGGAATAACCACGGAAAGATAGATGCCGGGTGACGGTTCGGACATGACCAGCTCCTGTTTGTCTCTTGACTTTCACCTCTCCGCTTTTTGCTTCCGGTATCCGAATTCAGCCCCGGCCCACCATCGTTACACCCAGACAGATGAGAAGCACCCCCATAAGCCTTAAGGCAGAGAGATTCTCGTTAAACATTAACCACGAAGCCAGCACTATAAAAACATAACTGAGACTGAGCATCGGATATGCGTAGCTCAATTCCACTCGGGAAAGGATAACGAGCCAAAAAAGCATGGCTACCCCGTAAAGAACCAGGCCTAGAAAGATATAGGGAGTGAAAATGATCTTTATCAGGCCGGGATTCAAAGTGGCAGAGCCGGCAAGCAACATCCCTTTTTTCAAAGAAACCTGCCCCACCACACCCAACACCACACAACTGAGGATCATGAAGAATTCTTTCATCTGATGCAGCTCCTTATAATTCTTTATCTTCCCGATTCAGATATTTTTAATCTATGTCGTCATACAAAAATGCTCTTCGTATCCAGCCCCGATTTTTATTGGGGCGACCGGAATGACGGGCGAAAAATCCCGCTCTCTCGCCATATCAAATGGCATGTCATGCTCTGTCATGCAAGCCGACCGATTGTCAAGATAATTTCGCGCCTCAGAAAAATCAGTCCCTGCAAATGCGCCGCTGGGTTTCGGCAAGGATCACAGCGGTGAAATACCGCTTCCAATTCGGATGAAAGTTCAGAAAGACGGCTTTTCCTGAGTTGTGGCTTTTGACAATCACACCTTCCACTGTTTTTAACTCGCCGTAGTAGTTGTGAGCGTCTTCCCACGAAATGACCTCCTGGGCCTCAGCCAGAGGCGCTGCCCCGGCAGCAAGGACTCCCATAAGGGTAACGGAAAACAACAAGAAGATGATAACATCTCTCCCCTTAGGCCATACGTAAGCGTAAAGTGGATAGGCATCTTCCATCCTGCATACCGCCTCGCCCTCGGCATCCAGCCGAACTGGGGATTGATCCGCATCGGCCATCAGGCCGTTACCTGGGGAAACGGTCTCCTCTTCAATCCTATGGATCTTTTCAATCCCTTTTCACCGTCGGATATCGAAAGGGATTACAAAATCGGGGCTGGCTTTCCTGCAATATGCGCTCAGCCAGAAGAAAGATTTCCAACTGCTTTACGTCCCCCGCAGGGATTTAGCCAGCAGGAACGTTACGCAGAACCAATCATCTCTGGCCGGTAAATTCCACTTTATCTGCGGGACAACCGAATTCGATGTGCTGACAGCAAAGCATTTTGAAGACGCTGTTTTCGGTTTAGGCAGCGTAGGCTACGCCGGCGAAGCCTGGCGAATGGATGTAACCTGGACGCTTCTAGGCGGTAATTCGTCAGAAAGCTACCTGTCAGCGATTGCAAATATGGATTATTCCTGGATATAGTGGGAAAAGAATTTTTACGGATTTCTGGAATTCTGTTTTAACGGCCTCTGTCACAACCGATACACGGAAGAATTAACAAACCCGCACATTACAGACCGTCTCAGCCGGGGAGAACTCTACACTTTGGGCTGAAACTATCTGGGGGCCATATCCGTGTTGAATTGCATTCCCTGTTGAACGTTTATCTGACCGTCATCAATAACTTGGCCGACCCATCCGGACTGATTCAATCCAGAGCGGTCTGGGATTTTACCCAGAATATGCAGATCATGCTGGGAGGAAACTTTGCCTACGGAAAGAAAGACACGGAATACGGCGGGTTCAATCTCCCATGCACACCGTTTTACACCAGATCGCCGGACAGCATTTTCGCCTGGATCAGTTATTACTTTTAAGGGAAGGCAATATCTTTTTGAAAGGACACTACACGATCCGGATAATCGGTGAAAACGCCGTCCACTTCCATGACAGACATACGTTTAATATCCTTTAAATTGTTGACGGTAAAAACAAAAACCTTTAATCCGCGCCTGTGTGCATCACAAACAAGGGCGCGATTGACCCCCTTCAAACGGAAATGAACGGAATAAGCCCCCAAATCCTCTCCCAACCTCGTGTCGCTTATAGATTTATCCACAAGCACACCGATGGGAATTTCGGGTCGCAGCCTCCTTATTTTTACCAACTGGTCGTGATGAAAGGATGACACGATAAATTGCTCGTAACTCCATCCACAGCGTCCGACGAACTCATCGATCAGGGAAACCACCGCCCCCCCCCCCGTTTTTTCATCTTTTAATTCCACATTGATGCCCATCCTTTTGTCCACCAGATCGATGACTTCCCAAAGAAAAGGAATGCGCTGCCCCTTGCCGGCATCAAGAGAGCGCAGATAAGAAAGGGGCTGCTCCGTAACAATACCCTTTCCGTTTGTCGTTCGTTCCAGCTTGAGATCGTGGATGACAAGCAGCTCCCTTTCCACGGCATAGACATCTACTTCGATCCAGTCGGCCCCCAGAACTTGCGCCTTTTCTATCGCTGAAAGCGTATTTTCCGGTTCATGGCCGGAAGCGCCGCGGTGGGCGATACAGAGAAGCTTTTTCATAAGGTAGACTTAAATGTCCTGAACGATACTTGAGTTGACAATGGTCAGTCTCTCCGAGATTGTCCGCTGTTGTTAAGCCGCTAAATTATCCAAATTTTTCTGGGCAAAATACTGTTTTCCGTCAATGAAAGTCTGCATCGGCGTCCTGCCTTGACAGCGTTTCCCCTGATGCGTCCGTTCATGGTTATAACGGTTTATATGCTCATCCGGATCCGTTTGCAAGACCTCCAGATCGCTGTATATCTTCTTTCTAAAAATAACCCGGTAAAACTCGTTAAGAATCGTCCGGTGAAACCTCTCGCAAACACCATTGGCCTGAGGACTTCGTGCCTTGGTCTTT
>DHHR01000009.1:0-4710 GCA_002403385.1 Syntrophaceae bacterium UBA4767
ACCTTGGAGATGGCCTTGTTCCTTCGTTTCTCATATGGAGTAAGCTTAGTTCCTTAAGGAGTTTCTGTCGTTGATCTGTGTTTCCAACTCCGGATCGGAGTCGATCTTGAACCACTGTTGGAGGAGAAGGCATTTCATAAGGAGGAGGGGAGGATAGGCATCATTTCCTTCGAAGCTTTTACCGACGGGATAATTTTTCATGAGCAGGCTTTCAATTCTGGACCAGTCGATGGTAGCGTTAATTTGTTCCATTCTTTTGATGGCACGATTCTTTTCCATGGAAGCAAAGAGAGATATATCGGTGAAAGTGAAGTTGTAATTCATTTGTTTAAATCCCATGATGATTCCTCCGAAGTGGTTTATTTGAAGGAATCATATGTCAAAACGGAGGCATTGTCAAGCAATATATATAATAATATCAATATATTATCTTTGCATAACTGTGAATTTATCACGGATAATTGACGATAATGAAAACGAATGACCAAGCAAGTTGTTCAAAGCTCTCAACGTGTTCGTATGCGTATCGCGCTTTCTTTCCTATGGGCAACATTGTGCGCTGCGTCTATCCTTCCAAAAAAATTTGACTCAACAGCCCAAATTCAACAACGGATAATGTTTCTCCTCTCCTCTGGCCATCGATATTTGCTATTTTGAGGAGCCGTTCAACATCTTTATTTTTCAACCAATCGGCGCTTTTAAGATTATTGATCAGTGTCTTTCTCCTCTTTGAAAATGCTGTTTTTACAATTTTCAAGAAGAAAGCATAGTCCAACAAATTTACAGAGTGGTTTTCCCGCATCGCCATTTTCAGAAGGCTCGATGTCACTTTCGGCCTTGGGTAAAAACAACTGGCCGGTATCTTCATCTCATGCGACACCTCTGCATACATAGAAATAATAACGGAAAGAATTCCATATTCTTTTGTTCCCGGCGGCGCCATGATGCGCTCTGCCACTTCTTTTTGAAACATCAAAATCGCAAAGCCAATATATTGCCTGAAATCAAGCAAGCGCAATAGGATTTGCGAAGAAATATTATAAGGAATATTTCCGACAATCTTTAATGGACTATTGCAAAAGGCGGCAGAAAAATCATATTTTAGAACATCGGTATGGACGATCTCAATATTCGAGGAGTTTTTAAATTCCCCCTTTAGAACACTCACCAATCGTGGATCGACCTCCAGCGCAATGAGTTTTCTCGCCCTTTGCGAAAGAATCTTTGTCATCAACCCCAACCCTGCGCCGATTTCCACAACAAGCTCGTCGTCATGAATGTCTGCTATGTTTACAATTTTATTGATGACATTCTTGTCTTCAAGAAATGATTGTCCCAGGTGTTTGTCGGGCTTGACATCGTACTTCCTTACAAGTTCTCGTGCCGTGACCATTTTTGTCTTTTTTTACGAATCAATAAAATAAACCTGTGGGTTATGAAATATGCTGGAACGGCAAAAAGGGGCGCGAGGATAAGGCCGCCGATGAGCAGGGGAAAGGCTATATCCCACCCCATGTTAATGATGCTCCACAGAGAATAATTCGTTAGAACAACAGAATGATAGTGATTTCCCATGCAAAATTTCCCCAATTGGTATTCCGTTAAATAAAAAATAGGAATGGTAAGGGGGTTTGAAATTACCCATGAACCCAGATAAGCGGATGTGATATTCTTCCTGAATATGATACCCAACAAGACAATGAGGATGGTGTGAAACGGAATGAGCGGCATTACCCCCACAAAAACGCCCATGGCCATGCCAAGGGCAATGGTTCTGGGCTCTCCCTTGAGGCTTATAAATTGCCGATAGAATTTCTTAAGTTTAACCCTAAAATTCATTCTAAACTACCACATCCAACGGCCACTTGGAGATGGCATTCAAATCGAGGGCATCCTTATGGCCTTTCGTTAAAAAATGTTCGCCCACAACTGCAATCATCGCCGCATTGTCGGTACACAAAACAGATGGAGGGAAATAGAGCATCACCCCCTTCTGAGCGGCTGCTTCGAAGAATTTTTCCCGCAAACGGCTGTTCGCAGCCACACCGCCACAGACAACTATGCGATAAACCGCACACATTTCAGCTGCCCTTAATGTTTTCTCAACAAGAACATCCACAATCGCTTCCTGGTAACTGGCGGTAAGATCATGTAACTCGCTTTTATCGAGAGGTTTTTCCCGCCTTTTCATGTTCATCACTAAAGATGTCTTCAAACCGCTGAAACTAAAATCGAGATCATTCTTCAAAGCGCGGGGAAACCGAAGCCAATCCGGATTGCCCTTCCGTGCCATCCGATCTATGGTCACGCCCCCAGGGTATCCGATATCCAGCAATTTCGCAGCCTTGTCAAAGGCTTCCCCTGCCGCATCATCTCTTGTCTGCCCTAAAACTTTAAAGTTCTGGAAACCACGCGCAAGATAAATATTCGTATGCCCCCCGGAAACGACCAGAGATATAAAAGGAAAATCCGGAGGATCCTCCGTAAGAAAAATCGCAGCTATATGGCCCTCCAGATGATTCACGCCGACAAAGGGAATGCCTTTGGCAAAGGCCATTGCCTTGGCCACAGATAAGCCCACCAGAAGAGAGCCCACCAGTCCCGGCCCTCTTGTAACGGCAATACCGTCGATACTATCCAACGTTACTTTCGCGTCCTCGAGAGCTTGCAGAATGACCGGACCTATGGCCTCGATATGCTTACGTGAGGCAATTTCAGGAACTACCCCGCCATACTTTCGATGCACATCAATCTGCGACGAGATGACATTCGAACGCAAGAACCTGCCGTCTTCAACCACCGCCGCGGCCGTTTCATCACAGGAAGATTCTATTCCCAAAACCAGCATATTTTTGCCCTCATATATTTTCCTTTTACAAATAAAATGAAAGATTATATATATAATTACTATAATTGTAAATACTTTTGTCTAGTAGAAAGCGAATCAACAAATGGAGATAAAAACAGATTTCCTGGTTCTAGGCAGCGGCATCGCGGGATTGAGTTTTGCCGTCAAGGCCTCTGCGCTTGGTGACGTTGCTGTCGTAACAAAAAAAGAACAATTTGAATCCAACACAAACTACGCCCAAGGTGGTATTGCCGCTGTCCACGATAAAGCGGATCGTTATGAATACCACATCAAGGACACTCTGGAGTGCGGAGGCGGTCTTTGCCATGAAGATGTTGTTAAATTCGTGGTTACGGAAGGCCCCGCCAGAACTGAGGAATTGATCCAATGGGGGGTTGAATTTACCAAGGCTAAAAATAATGACTCTTCTATGTATGATCTGGGGCAAGAAGGCGGGCACTCCATGCGAAGGGTCCTCCATGCCAAAGACTTGACAGGAAGAGAAATCGAAAGAGCCCTGATGGAAAAAGCCGCCACAGTAAATAACATAAAAATCTACGAAAACTTTTTTGCCATTGATCTGATCTGCAAATCAACCCTTTTCCCCGACAAAAAAATAAGCCCAGATCAGTGTCTCGGCGCATACGCCTACGACGCCAACCGCCATGAGGTCCATGTCTTCAGAGCAAAATTCATTATCCTGGCCACCGGTGGAGCGGGAAAGGTTTATCTGATTACCACCAATCCTGATATTGCTACGGGTGATGGAATTGCCATGGCCTATAGAGCAGGCGCACAAATTTCTAATATGGAATTTTTCCAATTTCATCCTACGTGCCTTTATCATCCCGAGGCAAAATCCTTTCTAATCAGTGAAGCCGTCAGAGGCGAAGGCGGCATCTTAAAATTAAAAGGAGGGGAGACCTTCATGGAAAAATACCACCCCATGAAAAGCCTCGCCCCGAGAGATGTCGTGGCAAAAGCGATCGACACGGAATTGAAAAGAACAGGGGATGAATATGTTCTTCTCGATATAACCCACCGGGACCGCGATTTTCTGACTAACCGTTTTCCCCATATCTATGAAAAATGCCTTGAATTTGACATAGACATTACAAAGGATCCTATTCCCGTCGTTCCGGCTGCTCATTATCTCTGCGGCGGAGTCCGTGTAAACTCCTTTGGCGAAACAAATATCGACCGTCTTTTTGCCTGCGGAGAGGTTTCGTGCACCGGTCTCCACGGCGCCAACCGGCTGGCCAGCAATTCACTTCTTGAAGCGCTAGTTTTCTCGCACCGAGTTTACACAAAAATCGCGCAGCAGTTTGCCGATATAAAATGCGAGGATATTTTTATCCATTCATGGGATCCCCACGGCGCCACGGAAAGCGATGATTCCGTTGTTGTTTCCCACAACTGGGATGAAATCAGAAGGTGCATGTGGAATTACGTAGGAATCGTCAGGTCCAACAAACGACTGGAACGCGCTCAGCGCAGAATCGACATAATTCTTCAGGAAATTGATGAATATTACAGAAACTTCATCATTACGAGAGATTTGCTGGAACTTCGCAATATTGCCATCGTGGCGAAATTGATTATCGAATGCGCCAAAAGAAGAAAAGAAAGCCGTGGACTCCATTACAATATTGATTATCCCCACAGAAACGACGAGGACTGGCGGCAGGATACGATCATTACAAAAGATACCATTTAGCCCATTGTTACGGCCACTGGAGTTCCACTTTACCCAGAACGCTTGTAACAACCAACTTAAAACTCCCGGCAAAACGGTCAACTTGATCCTCGGAAGACATCAACAAAGGTGGAAATTTCAGATAATGAGACCTTTGAAAAACGGC
>DHHR01000009.1:4741-28208 GCA_002403385.1 Syntrophaceae bacterium UBA4767
TCAAGTCAAGCACGGAATGACGGCAAGGCGATTTAATCACAAATTCAAAGGTCTCATAATAACAATAGCCATAATGCCGGTTTACGTATGGATAAAACTTCTCAATGACCGGCGACTTTCTATTCTTCTTACCTCAAGGGGCCTGATTCGATTGCCCTTTTATCCGACACAAATATCGTCCAGATGGAATTTTGTTTGTCAAAGTCATTGGATTCCTGCTCCGGGACATATGCATAAAGGAAAATTTCTGTATAGTCAGAAAGAAGACTGTCCAGCGTCGCTTCCCTGGCATTTTTCACCTCGGCCGTCATCTGGTACAGCCGAGCGTATTCTTTTACGTAAGCGACGTTAAATTCTTTGCTCTTTAGTGTGGCCGCAATCCGGACATTTGTCTCAAATTGGGAATAAACCGTTTCCGATTTTGTCCACCTGTACAAAACATTCAGGTATTCTTGGGATACACCCTTGTCTTTTGCCGTATCCAGATATCCTTGGATATGACTACAACCTAGAAAAACAACAGAAATAGATGAAGAGTGAGACGCCTAACGTTCTTCTCATGGTTCTGCTCCAAATACCCGGCTAAAAATAAAGTCAACATGTCTCAAGAAATTTTCAACTTTAAAGACACGAACAATCTCATCAGAACTCAAAAAACGCATAACTTCAGCATCGGCAAGGAGAAGTTCTTTAAACTCGATCCCCTCGTGCCATGATTTCATGGCATTTCGCTGAACAACAGCATAGGCTTCCTCTCTCGTCATGCCTTTATCAATCAATTTCAAAAGAACCATCTGGGAAAAAATAATGCCCCTTGTCATGTTAAGATTAAAAAGCATTTGCTCGGGATAGACGACAAGCTTATCGATCATATTTGTAAAACGATCCAGCATAAAGTCAAGTAGAATCGTTGCATCTGGCCCGATGACCCGCTCTACAGAAGAATGGCTGATATCCCTTTCATGCCAGAGCGCCACGTCTTCCATTGCCGCTACAGCATACGAGCGCATGAGGCGCGCCAAACCGGAAAGATTTTCTGATAGAACAGGATTTCTTTTATGGGGCATGGCCGATGATCCTTTCTGACCAAGCGAGAAGTATTCTTCAACTTCACGCACTTCCGTTCTCTGGAGCAATCTGATCTCCTGGGCGAATTTATCCAAGGATGAAGCAATAATGGCCAGTGTGCAAAAAAACTCAGCATGGCGATCCCGTTGAACAACTTGCGTGGAAACAGGCGCCGGCTTCAGACCCAGATGTTCACAAACATAAGATTCCACGACAGGGTCAATAAAAGAAAATGTCCCCACCGCGCCGGCAATTTTCCCGTAGCTGATAACATTCTTGGCCTTGATCATCCGTTGACGGTTTCTTTCCATTTCCTGATACCAGAGGGCCATTTTCAAGCCAAAAGTGATGGGTTCCGCATGAATACCGTGGGATCTGCCAATCATGAGCGTGTTTTTGTGAGTGTATGCTTTTTTTTTAAGAACAAGAATCAATTGCTCGATGTCATCAATCAATATTTCCGCGGCTTCCCTCAAAAGAACGGCCAGAGATGTATCCAGGATATCCGAAGAGGTAAGACCCATGTGGATGAATCGGCCATCCGGTCCCACCCTTTCCGTCACAGACGTGAGAAACGCGATCACGTCATGTTTAGTTATCTTTTCAATCTCGTCAATCCGCGCCACATCAAATCCTGCCTTTGCTTTAATAGTAGCCAAGGCTTCCTTCGGAATTTCTCCACGCTCGGCCATCGCCTCACAGGCTAGTATCTCTATATCCAGCCACTTTTGGTACCGGTTTTCCGAACTCCAGAGCGAGCTCATTTTTTCTCTTGAATATCTTGGAATCAATTTTCCCCCTCAAATAGTAAATTTTGACAAAATCGTAAAAAGTCAAAATTCGTGGGTTTTGTCATGGTGAGCCCTTCGGCCGGCTCAGGACAGGCTCTGTCGAACCATGACGTAATATCAATTATTTATGTTCACCCTTCGACAAGCTTAGGGTGACAATGGGGACTTTTTACGAGTGCATCAATTTTTATTCATATTTATTATGAGATTGGAATTTGAGTCAAGAAATTTGCAAAATTTGATTGACAGCCATGATTAAATATCCCAGAATGTGCCTAATTTTCTTTATATACAGAAGACAAGAAAATGGGAAATTCTTACAGACCGCACGAAGAAATAGCCAACAGTATTACTCACGGCATAGGGGCCCTGCTGAGTTTAGCAGGTCTGCCTATCATGGTTGTCTTCGCAAGTTTATACGGAAAAGCCAGCCATGTCGTGGCGTCTGCCATATTTGGCTCTACATTGCTCATCCTGTATCTGGCATCCACCTTGTACCACAGTTTTTCCATTCCTAAAATTAAAAGATTCTTCAAAATTGTCGATCATATCTGCATTTACCTCCTCATCGCCGGCACCTATACCCCTTTCACACTGATAACGCTTCGCGGAGCATGGGGCTGGACGCTGTTCGGCATCGTTTGGGGATTGGCGCTCGTTGGCATTATCTTTAAATTTTTCTTTGCTTACCGGTTTAAACTTGCTTCAACCCTGGCCTATATTGCAATGGGCTGGGTCGTGATTTTCGCCATAAAACCACTGATCCATCAGCTACCCCCAGGAGGTTTGATTTGGCTGCTGGCCGGCGGACTCGCCTACACCTTTGGAACACTGTTTTATATATGGGAATCCATTCCCTTCCATCACGCCATTTGGCATGGATGGGTGCTGCTGGGCAGCGTCTGCCATTTCTGCGCCGTATTTTTTTACGTCATACCCACCAAAAACTCTTAGCGGAAAGCGGGAAAGGAAAACATGTTCTGGGTGAAGAAGATCGCAGCGCCTTTTTTGATGCCCATCTCCTTGTCCTTTATTTTTTCCCTGATCGGGCTTTTGCTTCTGTGGTTCACGAAAAAACAAAAAACGGCGAAAATTTTTATTTTTGTTGGCATCATCGTAATTATTCTGCCAAGTTACGGTTTTTTCTCCGATGCCCTGTTGAAACCTCTGGAGAAACATTACCCACCGCTGATGATTTCCAACAATCATTCATCAGTTCCGAAGAAGCTAACGGCAATTCAGTGGATTGTCGTATTGGGCGGAGGGTGCACCACGGATCATACTGTTCCCGCAATAAGCCAGCTAACCCATGAGTCCTTTGCCCGAATCATGGAAGGTATCCGCCTCCACAGAAAAATTCCCGGCAGCAAATTGATTCTTTCAGGAGGAACAATATATCCCCTAGATTCCTTAACCGAAGCCGAGACCATGGCTCAGGTTGCCAGGATTTACGGCATCCAGGGAAAAGATATGGCGCTGGAAAAAAAATCCCGGGACACTAAAGAGCAGGCTAAAAACATTAAGGCAATTGTCGGCAGCAAACGTTTTCTCTTGGTAACATCCGCTTACCATATGCCGCGCGCCATGGCGATCTTCAAAAAAAGGGAAATGTCTCCCATTCCCGCTCCCACGGATTATCTTGTTAAACAAAAAAATTACTACACCATAGAAGATTTTTATCCCCGCGCCGAGAACCTGTTTAAAGCAGAAAGGGCTATCCACGAGTATCTGGGCATCTTCTGGTACAGATTGAGAAATGAACTTTAACCCTATCCAACTATAAAATCTTTACCAATGAATTTTGACAAAATCGTAAAAAGTCAAAATTCGCGGGTTTTGTCATGGTGAGCCCTTCGGCCGGCTCAGGACAGGCCCTGTCGAACCATGACGTAATATCAATTGTTTATGTTCACCTTTCCACCCTACGGTAAACTCAGGACAAACAGCTCAGGGTGACATCTCCGCTTTTTACGAGACCGTCAATTCTGGAAGTCACCAAAAAAGACTCCTTGAATTCTCAAGGCTCAAATGATAGGGACTGCAATCAAAGCTTTTCGGTATTCCCTAAAATGGCAGGAGATAAAAGCATGAAAAAAACGATCGGCATCCTTACAGGCATACTCTTACTAGTCACCGCATCAGGTTTCTTATGGGCAAAAGAAAAGGTTTCCATTGCCGTCCTTCCCTTCAGTGTGCGCAGCGCAGCCACTGACAACATTGACTACATGCAGGATGGCATATGGGATATCTTGTTCTCCCGTTTGGCTTCTGATGACAGAATAGATGTGATTAGTAAAGATGTTATTCAGGAGGAGCTGAAAGATACCGGGAAAAAATATCTGAAGGTCAATGACCTCTATAATATTGGCAGGAAATTAAAGGCCGATTACCTGATCGGGGGAAACATTGTGAAAATCGGCAGGAATCTTAGCATTGATGGCAAGCTCATCGATGTTGCCGCAGAAAAGCAATCGGCAGCCATTTCCACTCAATGTAAGGATATTGATGAAGTAATCCCGAAAATCAATGACTTTACAGAAACTGTCCGGGCAGAGATCACCAAAATAGTCCAGCCTGCCAAAGTCTCGATGCCGCCCTCACCTCTCGTTGCAGGCAGCTCAAAGTCCGTTCAGGAGGCGCCCCCTGCGCTGTCAAATGACATCAAAGAACTTATCCGGGCAGAGGTCGCCAAAATGCTCCAAACTAGCCAAGCCTCGACGCCGCCTTCGTCTCCCGCTTCATCTGAAATTATCAAAAGCCCTTTGGCCAAAGAAGCGGCGTTGAATCCTGCATTCCTCACCAGTCCTCAAGCTTATGGGGTGAAAGGTTTCTGGGTAAGCGAAAAAATTCCCGGCATCCTTAGAGGCATGGATATCGGCGACGTAAACAATGATGGTTTAAATGAAATGGTTGTCATAGACAAACATAATCTGTCAATTTATCAACTAAAAGATGCTAAATTGCACCTGCTGCAAAAAAATCCCGGGGGAAAATCCGATAATTATTTGGCCGTTGATGTCGCCGATATCAATAACAATGGAACGCCAGAAATCATTGTAACCAACGTCGTCCGCGACCAGCTCCGATCATTTGTCATAGAATTCAAAGGGGGAAAATTTGGAAAAATCGCGGCAGATGTGCCCTGGTTGCTGCGGGTGATACACTCTTCCACCAGAAAGAATATGTTGCTTGGTCAACAATTATCTATTAACGGTACGTTCTATTCGCCCATCTATGAAATGGCATGGAACGGGAAACAGTACTTTCCGGGGAAAAAAATTAATATTCCCGAAGGGTTTTCTATTTATGGCCTCACCGTGGATCGTTTGGAACCCAACGGGAAAGAAAAAATAATCGCCTTGGACAGCAGAGATTTTATTTGTCTTTTCGAGGATACGGGAAAGCCCTTCGAAAAACTAAACGAGTTGGGAGTGAGCAAAGATACTCTCTGGAAAAGTGATGATATTTTCGGAGGAAGCAGTACATACTTCGAAATCCCTAGCATCCAGGTAGCAGATAGCGCTAAGAGCATTTTCATAAATCTTAGAATCCTGACCTATGACACCAATAAAGACGGCAAGAATGAAGTGATTATCGCAAAAAACCTATCCCCTCTTGGCAGCGTCTTGCGGAGTGTGAGCGTTTTTACATCCTCTGAAATCTATGATCTTATCTGGGATGGCCTCGGCCTGTCCGAAAATTGGAAGACTAAAAAAATCGGCGCTTACTTAGCGGATTATCAGATCAAGGATATTAATAATAATGGAAAAGATGAACTGGTTGCTGCGCTTGTAACCTCTTCAGACACCTTTACCGAAGGGCAAAGCGCCATTGTGGTTTATGATTTATTTGTCCCATAGATAGGTTGTTGACAATTGCGCGAAACTGATATAAAAGACGCACCCCCGCGAAATGCCAAAATAGTGAGGATATTTATTAATTGATAGCAGGGCGGTGTAGCTCAGCCGGTTAGAGCATACGGCTCATATCCGTAGTGTCCGGGGTTCGATTCCCTGCACCGCCATCAAGCACTCATCAAATAAAATCCATAGAAGTACAGAAACCCGCAGAAATAGCGGGTTTTTTGTTGCCTTTCGCAGAAAAATATATGCCGATCCGGACTCCTTGCATAAGGAGTTAGATAATTATACGATAAGATACAATAATGATGGTCTCGTAAAAAGTCCCAATTGTCACCCTGAGCTTGTCGAAGGGTGAACATAAATAATTGACATTACGTCATGGTTCGACAGGGCCTGTTCTGAGCCGGTCGAAGGGCTCACCATGACAAAACCCGCAAATTTTGACTTTTTACGAGTTCGTCAATAATAAAAGAACTCATCAGGAAAAACAGTGCAAGGAAATACTCACACGAACTTTTATTGATGGGAAAAAGTTTTTTGTAGAGAAAAATTTGAACGGTATGTTAGCAGCGGCTTTGAGCGCCTTCTCTTCGTAGAGTGTGATACAACCATGGCTGATAGTCACCTTAATGGCATCTGCACAGGTTTTGGCCGGCTCCGAAAATTTCACCGGTTCGCAGAGCGCGCCATGTTCCCAGCCGGGGAAGGCCGGTACCATTAAATCACCAGCAGACCCTGGATGACCGGTTCTCCTGCCTCGTTGGCGCCAAGCAGTCTTCCATTTTCAATTGAATTGATTGATATAATTGACAAGAACTTCCAGTAATGTCAAAAGTTTTATGAAAAAATATTTTGCAACACACGGAAAGACAAGGAAAACCTCTCAGATTATAAAGTTCGGGTTTTTTAGTTGGGATTCAGATAGAAAGATGACAATATCCTGGGGGTATTTCAAGCAGCTTGAATTTCCGCATCCTTCATGATAGGTCTTAAAAAATTTAACTGGTTTTCAAAGAGGGAGAAATGCGGTGAAATATTACCCGATATGCCTCAATATGACCCATCGAAGATGCCTTGTCGTAGGCGGGGGCAAAGTGGCGGAACGAAAAATTCTGCGGTTAGTTGACTGTGGAGCCGAAGTGACAGTCCTAGGAAAAGTATTGACTCCCGCTATTGAGGCGTTAAAAAAAGCAGGAAAGATTGAACATACCAATGACGATTATCGTGCAGACTATCTACAGAACGCTTTTTTGGTAATCGGAGCCACGGACAATGATGAGGTCAACAAGGTCGTGGCGCGTGATGCAATGGGAAAAGGTATCCTGACTAATGTTGTGGATGATCCCGATCATTGTGATTTCATTCTCCCTTCGATATACGAACAGAAGGAACTGCTGATAGCCATCTCCACGGGGGGAAAGAGCCCTGCGCTGGCCAGGAAGCTGAGAATGGAGATGGAAGGCATCTACGGGCCAGAATATGGGATTTTTCTTGAGATCATGGGGGAGATTCGTGAAAGAATCCTTGCCAGAGGCCACAGGCCACAGGAGAATAAAAATATCTTTGAGGCTCTCGTCCATTCGGACATGATAAAACATATCAAGGAGAAAAACTGGGATCGCCTCAGAGGGCTTGTTCGAGATATTTACGGCGAAGACATTGAGTTAGGGGAATGGTAATGGGACTGTTTTTTTTTAAATGGGCCCTGATTGCTTATTTCTTAAGTACTGTGGGTTATCTTGCCTCCCTTCTGGTCAGAAGGGTTCTGGTTGCGAAAATTTCTACAGTCATTTTCTTTATTGCCTTTACCATTCATACACTTTCTATTGTTTTTCGCTCCCTCCATAGTGGTTATGGCCCAATCACAGCCTTTCATGAGTTCCTCTCTCTTTTTGCCTGGGTGATGACTGGCATTTATCTAATATTGCAATTAAAAACAAAAACCAGGGTTTTGGGGGCATTTATTTCTCCCGTTGTTTTTCTTTTTGCAATTGTTGCTTCTGTCCGTCTGAAGTCTGAGGTTGCGGTTCCCGGTATTGTTCAGGGGTCTTTAGTCCCCCTTCATATACTGCTGTCTGTTGCGGGAGAAGCCCTTTTTGTTATTGCTTCCTGCGCCGGCGCCATGTACCTGATGCAGGATGGTCTCATTAAACATAAAAAAATAGGCAGCTTCAGCCGATTTCTTCCTTCCCTCATTGATCTGGACCGAATCAACCATATCTGCCTGCTCTGGGGGTTTCCGCTGCTGACATTTGGTGTTTTGGTGGGTTCGATTTGGGCGCGCTCAGTTTGGGGCAGCCACTGGCAGTGGGATCCCAAGCAGATTTGGACACTTGTAGCCTGGTTATTTTATGCCTTTTTGTTGCACCAGAGACTGGCCATCGGATGGAAGGGGCATAAAGTCGCGCTGTTGTCCGTTTTGGCGTTTGTTATTTTGATTTTATCCTTTGCGGTGGAAAAGGTGTTCCTTACGACCGTCCATAATTTTATTTGAAGACATGAAACTTGTTTTGATTGGGATGAACCATAAGACGGCCCTTGTTGAGGTTAGAGAAAGGCTTTCTATTTCTTTTGGAGGGAAGGGCAACCCTTTGGAAGAAATCATGAAAGTTCCCCATATAAATGAAGCGTTTTATCTGTCAACGTGCAATCGTGTGGAAATTCTGACAAGCACAACAGAAGCTGGGGAAGCCGTCAAGGAGCTGAAAAGCTTTATTTTCCGGCACG
Source organism: Syntrophaceae bacterium UBA4767 (assembly GCA_002403385.1). Taxonomy (GTDB): domain Bacteria; phylum Desulfobacterota; class Syntrophia; order Syntrophales; family UBA4767; genus UBA4767. The sequence continues at coordinate 13,191 of DHHR01000009.1, forward strand.
GCAACCTGTCGCCCGAGGAACTGGAGCATTGCCTGTACGTATATCGCGATCAGGAAGCTGTTCGGCACCTGTTTTTGGTTGCGTCCAGCATGGATTCCATGATTATGGGAGAACCGCAGATCCTAGGCCAGGTTAAGGATGCATACCGTCTGGCTGTGGAATCCAACGCCAGCGGGGTGATTCTCAATAAGATCTTTCATCATGCGTTTCAGGTGGCAAAACGCGTCAGAACAGAAACGGGGATCGCCAACAACGCCGTATCCGTTAGCTTTGCTGCGGTAGAGCTCGCGAAAAAGATTTTCGGAACCCTGCAAGGCAAAACAGTTCTACTTGTTGGAGCGGGAGAGATGTCGGAACTGGCGGCCCGGCGCCTATCTGATCATGGCGTAAGCCAGTTTTACATAGCGAACCGGACATACGAAAGAGCTTTGCAGATGGCGGAGGCCGTTCAGGGAATTCCTGTTAGGTTTGAACAATTGGCGGAGAAATTGCGGGATGCGGACATTGTGATCAGCTCTACGGGGGCTTCCGGTTATGTCATCACAGCGCAGATGGTGGCTGCCGCTCTTCACAGGAAGAAAAACCGGCTTTTGTTTCTGGTGGATATCGCTGTTCCCCGGGATATCGAACCGGCCTCAGGAGACATTGATAATGTTTATCTGTATAACATCGATGACCTGCAGGGTGTCGTTGATGAAAATATACAAACCAGAAAACGGGAAGCCCGAAAAGCGGAAGAAATTATTGATGAAGAGGTCTTAAAGCATTCGGCATGGATCAACACTTTGCAGGTTGTGCCGACCATCGTTTCCCTTCGCCGGAAGGTTGACGATATTATGGAAAGGGAACTTCAAAAAACGGCGTCGTGGATGCAGAAGTTGACACAGGAGGATAGAAAACAGATGGAAATCCTGATAACTTCTATTGTGAACAAGATTCTCCACGATCCCATTGCCAGCCTGAAAGAGGAAAGTCAGGAACGGATTGCCGGCCCTTATATTGCTGCGCTTAGGCGGTTGTTTAGGTTGGACGGGTCAAGATAATGACATATATCGACTCGGTTTTCAGGAGATCAGCAAATTAAAAAGATATTGAGAATTGGAACGCGGGGGAGCGTCTTGGCCCGACGGCAGGCCGCATGGGTAATGGAACACCTGCAGGAGAGGCTTCCCTGTATTGCGTTAGGTATTGTTGTAATCAAGACCAGGGGGGACATCATGCAGGATGTATCCCTGTCCCAAATAGGCGGGAAGGGTCTTTTTGTGAAAGAGATCGAAGACGCCCTTCTCCGGGGCGATATTGATATGGCTGTTCACAGCATGAAAGACGTTCCGGCAGAGATCCCCGAAGGTTTGGAAATTTTTGCAACACCAAAACGGGAAGACCCTCGCGATGCTCTTATCTCGAAAGACAATAGAAAGCTGAAGAATTTAGATAAAAGAGCCTGTGTCGGCACAGGCTCTTTGAGAAGAACATTTCAACTTCGTCATTTGTTGCCAAAGATGGAGGTAGTTCCCCTGCGGGGAAATCTCGATACCAGGATCAGAAAAATCGAGACGGACAGTCTGGATGGCGTCATCGTCGCAGCGGCGGGCATGCAAAGGATGGGCTGGGCCCATCGTATTTCGGAAGCCATTCCGGTGGAAGTCATGCTCCCTTCCGTGGGGCAGGGCGCTTTAGGAATCGAAGCGCGCAGCGATGATACGGAGATCAAAAACGTTCTTTCTTGTCTTCACCATCCCCAAACATGGGTGGAGGTTTCGGCGGAAAGGGCGTTTCTGAGAGCTTTGGGAGGCGGTTGTCAGGCGCCTGTCGCGGCTTACGCAAAGGTCGAAGGCGGCATCCTTCACATAAGGGGTCTTGTGGGAAGTCCGAATGGCTGCGAGATGATCCGTGATGAGCTTTGCGGAGACTGTAAGCAGGCGGAGTCGCTGGGTAGGCAATTGGCTGACGGTATTCTATTGCGGGGAGGGCACAGGATACTGGAAGAGGTTTATCGGAGCCGCTGAGCAGGTTTGATGTGCTTGCGGAGAAAATAACCGGGAGATTTTTTTGCGGTGGGAAACAGCGGCAAAGTTTATATCATCGGCGCCGGGCCGGGGGATCCGGGGCTGATTACCATAAGGGGAATAAACTGTCTTAGGTATGCGGATGTAGTTGTTTATGATCATTTGGCAAGCGAGGAACTGCTCCGCTATGCCAGCCCCCAAGCCCGCCTGATCTATGTGGGGAAAAAAGGCGGGGAGCATACCCTTCCTCAGGAAGAGATCAATCGCCTTCTCCTTAAAAAAGCCCGCCAGGGTCATGTGGTTGCCAGGCTCAAAGGCGGCGATCCTTTTATCTTCGGGCGTGGGGGGGAAGAAGCTGAGGTTCTGGCCTATGCGGGCATCCCCTTTGAGATTGTTCCCGGCGTGACTTCCGGCGTTTCCGTTCCCGCCTATGCAGGCATTCCTCTGACCCATCGTGGGTATGCATCCACGGTGGCTTTCGTTACAGGTCATGAAGACCCTGCAAAGGAACAGAGCGATGTTGATTGGAGAAATCTGGCCGGTATCGGGACACTGGTTTTTTTGATGGGGATCAAGAATTTATCGAAAATAACTAAGAGTCTTATTCAACACGGAAAGGACGCCGAAACACCGTCGGCCCTGGTTCGCTGGGGAACGACGGCTGACCAGGCGACAATTACCGGTTCATTAAAGGACATTGCAAAGAAAGCACAAAAGAATCAATTTGCGCCGCCGGCCATTCTTGTTGTCGGTCAGGTGGTGAAGTTACGGGAAAAACTTAATTGGTTTGAGTCGAAGCCTCTTTTTGGTAAGGGTGTGGTTGTTACCAGACCGGAGGCGCAGGCGGATGGATTTGCGGAACTACTCAGGAAAGAGGGCGCCCGTGTGATTTACTTTCCGACGATTGAAATCACTCCACCTGCAAGCTGGAAAACTTTAGATCGGGCGATCAAAAATTTAGAAAGCTATGCATGGCTTGTTTTTACCAGCGCCAATGGCGTGCGCTTCTTTTTCCGCAGACTGAAAGAACAAAACAGAGACTTGCGCGACCTCAAGGGGATTCGCATCTGCGCCATCGGGCCGGCCACAGCGGAAACGATTGGGGGAATGGGTATCCGTGTTGACCTGGTGCCGGCCAGTTTCATTTCCGAAGGGGTGGTGGAGGCCTTTAAAAATGTGGATATAAAGGGATGCAGGGTGCTTCTTCCGAGGGCCAGCAAGGCAAGAGACGTGATTCCCGAGGGGCTGATACAATTGGGCGCCAAGGTGGATGTGGTGACGGCCTATCGAACGAGAGGCTCCGGGCGGAACAAAAAAGAATTGGAAACCTTTCTTAAGGAAGGAAAGGTGCATGTGATAACTTTTACGAGTCCCTCCACAGTGGCAAATTTTATGGAAATTATGGGGAAGGGTTTCCTTTTGCCCGAAAAGGTAAAGATTGCCTGCATCGGGCCCGTCACCGCTGCGGCGGTTCATAAAGCAGGATTGCCCGTGGACATTCTTCAGGAAAACTACACGATTCCCGGACTGGTAGATGCTTTGGCCGGGTATTTTGCACAAAAGGCAACTTCATGATTGGCATTTCGAAACTATATTGCGGCGCGGTGGAGGCGGCGGATGCGCTTCGGTATAACCGCGACTCTTCCAAACTGCCGTCTCATCTTCTCCAGTTTTCGGCGGACAAAAAACCCGTTGTTGTCTGGAACATGACGAGGCGCTGTAATCTTCGCTGTGTTCATTGTTATTCCAATTCCAAAAACATTCGTTACGCGGATGAACTGACGACGCGGGAGGCCATGTGGATGATCGAGGACTTGGCCACATTCGCCTGCCCTGTGATCCTCTTTTCCGGGGGGGAACCGTTGATGCGAGGAGACCTTGCGGAACTGGCGCAATTTGCCGTGGATCACGGCATTCGAGCTGTAATCTCTACAAACGGAACGCTGATTTCACAGGAAAAAGCAAACGATTTTAAGAAAGTCGGTCTTTCTTATGTAGGGGTCAGCCTTGATGGCATTCGTGAGACGCATGATCGGTTCAGGGGAGTCAAGGGCGCTTTTGACATGGCCATGAGGGGAATCCGCATCTGCAGGGATACGGGAATCAAGGTAGGCATACGCTTTACGATGAACAAGCGAAATGTTCAGGATATTCCCGCGATTTTTGATCTCATCGAGCAGGAAAACATCCCCCGCATATGTTTTTATCATCTGGTTTATGCAGGTCGAGGCTCCAAACTGATGGAGGAGGACCTCTCCCACGAACAGAGCAGGGCTGTGTTGGATCTCATTATGGACAGGACAAAACGTCTGTTCGCGCGGAGAGAAATTAAGGAAGTTTTAACGGTGGACAATCACGCCGACGGCCCTTATATGTATCTTAAGTTGCTGCGGGAAGATCCGAGGCGGGCGGAGGAAGTGTTGCAGCTTCTCAAGATGAACGGAGGAAACAATTCCGGCAGCGGCATTGGCTGCATAAGCTGGGATGGCGAGGTGTATGCCGATCAATTCTGGAGGAATATCTCCTTCGGCAATGTGAAAAGGCAGCCCTTCAGCGAGATATGGACGGATACATCCAATGAACTGCTGGCTCGATTAAAGGATAAAAGGCCTTTCGTAAAGGGGCGTTGCGCTGCATGTCGTTGGCTTGATATCTGCGGGGGGAATTTTAGGGCGCGGGCGGAAGCGGCTACAGGGGATATCTGGGCGCCTGATCCGGCCTGTTATTTGACGGACAAAGAGATTGAGAAGGAAAAGGGGAACATCTTAGGGAAGGAGAAATAGTTATGTTTTTTCCAGATTACCGTTCCAGACGGCTAAGAAAAAATGAGGGGTTTCGGCGGCTGATCCGGGAAACGAGACTTTCCGTGGACAATCTTGTTCTTCCACTTTTTGTTCGTTCGGGGAAGGACACAAAAAAGCCGATCGGCTCCATGCCGGGACATTTTCAACTATCCATTGATCATCTTATCAGGGAAGTTCAGATGACGAAAGATGCCGGCATTCCGGCTGTTCTTTTATTCGGCATCCCGGATAGGAAGGATGAGGCAGCTTCCGGCGCTTTCGCCAGAGATGGAATTATCCAGCAGGCCCTGCGGAGGATTAAAGATAAGACGCCCGATATGCTGGTTTTTACGGATGTTTGTCTTTGTGAATATACGAGTCACGGCCATTGCGGGATCATTGAGAAGGGCGAGGTGGACAATGATGCTACCCTGGAGGTTCTTGCAGAGACGGCCGTTTCCCACGCCAGGGCAGGAGCGGACATGGTTGCCCCCTCGGCCATGATGGATGGGCAGGTCGGAGCCATACGCGAGGCGCTTGACGAGGCGGGATACGAAACCATTCCCATCATGGCCTACTCGGCCAAATACGCCTCCTGTTTCTACGGGCCTTTTCGAGAGGCCGCGGAAGGCGCTCCGCAGTTTGGCGACCGTAAGGCCTATCAGATGGATCCAGCCAATGCGGATGAGGCGATTCGTGAGATAACCCTGGATGTGGAAGAAGGGGCTGACATTATCATGGTGAAACCGGCTTTGGCCTATCTGGATGTTATACGGCGGGCGCGTGAGGAATTCGATCTGCCCATTGCGGCCTATAATGTCAGTGGAGAGTTTGCCATGATCAAGGCGGCGGCTAAGCTCGGATGGCTCGATGGGGGAAAGGCCATGATGGAGATACTGACCTCTATCAAACGGGCCGGCGCTGATATTATTATTACCTATTTCGCGCAAGAGGCGGCAAAGATACTGCAAGGAGGATAATGAGCATATTACCCCATACCCTACGGATAGTAGCTTGGGAAGTGACCAGAAGCTGCAATCTGGCCTGTATCCACTGCCGGGCATCCTCGGACAGCGGGCCTTATGAAGGCGAGCTGGATACCAAAGAAGGACTGCGCCTTTTGGATGAGATCGCTTTGTTGGGCAGCCCTATGGTTATCTTAACCGGAGGGGAGCCTCTCCTGCGGAAGGATATCTATGACCTAGCTGACTATGGAGATAAAAAAGGACTGCGGATGGTGTTGGCAACGAACGGAACCCTCGTTACACAGCAGGTAGCAAAAAAAATGACGGCCTCTGGGATAAAACGGGCCAGCGTCAGCATTGATGGGTTTGATGCCGCAAGCCATGACGCTTTCCGAGGTGTTCCCGGCGCCTTTGCCGGCGCGCTTGCCGGCATCGAGGCTTTCAGAAAAGCGGGGATGGAATTCCAGATTAATACGACAGTAACGCGAAAAAATCTTGATCAGCTTCAGAAAATTCTCGATCTGGCGATACAACTGGGGGCCGTCGCCCATCATATCTTTCTTCTGGTACCCACGGGCAGAGGGAAGGAAATGGCCGATCAGGAAATTGCGCCCGGCGATTATGAGCGGACACTGGACTGGTTTTACGAAAAAAATTTTAATTGCTCATTGCAGCTTAAGGCGACCTGCGCCCCGCATTACTTCCGTATTGCTCATCAGCGTAAAGGGAAACAGACCTCCGCCAATGATAAGAAGACAGACCATCCCTTGCGTGCCATGAGCAGAGGATGCATGGCAGGAAGTTCATTTTGTTTTATCTCACACGTAGGACAGGTTCAGCCTTGCGGTTATCTGGAGATCAATTGTGGACGGATAAGAAAAGAGAGCTTCGGCGAAATATGGCAGCGTTCCCCTGTATTTCATAATCTGCGAGATATGAGCCTTTACAAGGGAAAGTGCGGACGCTGTGAGTTTATTCGAATATGTGGCGGATGCCGCGCTCGCGCTTATGAAATTACGGGCGATTATTTGTCGGAAGAACCGTATTGTATCTACGAACCTCAAAACCGATAGATGACCTTGGTTTTCCTTCACAGATTTCGATTTGAGCATGGCTTTACAATGGTGTTGATGCATGGATGAAGTGGATAAAACAATTCTCAATATGATTCAGGACGCTTTTCCCATAGAATCATATCCATTTAAGATCATCGGGGAAAGGGTTGGCATTACTGAGCAGGAAGCGTTGATGCGTATCAAGAAAATGAAAGATGAGGGCATCATCCGCAGGATAGGGGCGGTCTTTGATCCGCATAAACTCGGTTATGTCACTACCCTTTGCGCCGCAAGGGTTCCAGCCGGTAAGGTGAAGGAATTTGTTGAAATCGTCAATGCCTATAGCGGTGTAACCCATAATTATAGAAGAAATCATGAATATAATATCTGGTTTACCTTTACTGCTCCCAGTGAGAAAAAGTTGCGCGATTCAATTAATGAGATTCGCCAAAAGACAGGTGTTTGTGATATCCTCAATATGCCTGCAAGAAGAACCTTTAAAATTGATGCAAAATTTCATGTCCAGTAGCAAAGGAAAATGATGGCAGAAAACACCAAGCCGATATTGTGTCTTGTTGACGGCAGCAACTATATCTATAGGGCATTCTATGCTATCAGGGACCTTTCCAATTCCAGAGGGTTTCCCACTAATGCGATTTACGGTTTTACCACCATGCTGATTAAACTCCTGAGGGATTTGCGACCGCAGTATATCGCCATTGCCTTCGATCTTAAGGGGCCTACCTTCCGGCATGAATCATACGACGGGTACAAGGCCACACGCAAAGCTACGCCGGATGCCTTGATTCCACAAATCTCCTGCATTAAGGATATTGTGAAGGGGTTTGGCATTCCCATATTGGAGAAACAAGGTATGGAGGCCGATGATATTATCGGGACCCTGGCTCATCGCTATGCAGGACCAGAATTAAAGGCCATCATCGTTTCCGGCGACAAGGACCTTATGCAGCTCGTTTCGGATAATGTCCTCATGGCGGATACGATGAAGGATAAGACTTATGATGTGGCGGCGGTTAAGGAACGTTTCGGTGTAGGGCCTGAAAAGGTTGCCGAGGTTCTGGGACTGATGGGGGATACGTCGGACAACATTCCCGGAGTGCCGTCTGTGGGCCCAAAAACAGCACAGAGGCTCATCCGGCAGTATGGAACGATTGAAAACGTCATTAATAATGTCGATAGCATCAGAAATACGCCGTTAAGAAAGGCGATTACGGAATTTGCCGATCAGGCGAGGTTGAGCCGGGATCTGGCAACAATCCGGACAGATGTGGATATGGCTTTTGAACTGGAAGATGCCCGCTACAGGGGGGAACCGAACACGGAAGTTTTGAGAAAACTCTTCAAAGAATTCGAGTTTTCATCTTTGCTGCAAGATCTCAAGATTAGAGAAGAAGCGGTGGAGGGTGCATATCAACTCGTTTTGAATAAAGAAGATATGCTTTCTTTGGTGGAGAGACTCTCGCATCTAAATGAATTTTCTTTTGATCTTGTTTTTTCTTCAAATATTCCCATGCAAGCCAAACTAATCGGCTTGTCGTTTGGCGCCGAGCCATCAAGAGCTTTTTATATTCCCATAGGCCATTGTTATCCGGATGCGCCCGCGCAGCTTGAGGAAGATGAGACGCTGAAGGAGCTATCATCCATCCTGACCAGCGGCAGGATTAAAAAAAACGGACACGATCTAAAAAGCGCTCTCATAGTCCTTGCCGGAAAGGGTATCCGCTTAGTAGCGCTCGGAAATGATACAATGGTTGCTTCTTATGTGCTTAACCCATCAAGGCATAATTTTGAACTTGCCGAGGTAGCCAGAGATCACCTCGACAAACGGATTATGACAATCAAAGATCTTGCAGGAAGCGGGGTTAAGGCAATGCCCATCGGCGAAATTACTGTTGAAAAAACAATGCTATACACAGGTCAAAGAGTGAATGCTATCATGGAATTGTCTTCTGCCCTAACAGGAAAGATAAGGCGCCAGGATATGGCTGATCTTTTTTATAAGGTTGAAATGCCACTGGTATCTGTGCTGGCAGAGATGGAAAGGAAGGGCGTCCTCCTTGATTTAAAACTGCTTGCGGAAATGTCCAGGGAAATGGAACAGCTTATGGATATTTCAGAGGATAAGATTTATCGTCTGGCGGGGGAGCGTTTCAATATCAATTCCCCGAAGCAGCTTCAGTTCATTCTTTTTGAAAAACTTGGTCTGCCGAAGGGGAAGAAAACAAAGGAAGGCTACTCAACCGACATGGAAGTGCTTGCAATGCTTGCCACAGGCCACGAACTGCCGGCGGAGATACTGGCATATCGTAGTATGGCCAAGCTGAAATCAACCTATATTGATGCCCTGCCGTCTCTCGTGAATCCAGAGACGGGGAGGGTCCACACATCCTATAACCAAACCGTTACGGCAACGGGCAGGCTTTCCAGCAGCAATCCGAATCTCCAGAATATTCCCGTCAGGACGGTGGAAGGAAAGAGGATCCGGCAGGCTTTTATCGCGCCTGAAGGCTGGGAAATTGTTTCGGCTGATTATTCCCAGATCGAATTGCGTGTCCTTGCCCATCTTTCTGAAGATGAGACTCTTATAGATGCGTTCAAATCAGGGGAGGATATACACAGCACAGCGGCTTCCGATATTTTCGGGGTGTTTCCGGAGATGGTCAACGCCGATATGAGGCGGCAGGCCAAGGTAATCAACTTCGGCGTTCTTTACGGAATGAGCGCTTTTGGGCTGTCAAAGGAACTTGGTATTTCTCCAAAAATGGCCCAGGTCTATATTGATGGCTATTTCAATAGATACAAAAAGGTAAGGGCATACCTGGATCGTGTGCTGTCCGATGCGAAAAAAAACGGATTTGTCACGACCCTCCTGCATCGTCGCCGATATCTTCCTGAAATAAACAACGTCCATGCTGCTGTCCGCCAGTTTGCCGAGCGGATGGCCATCAACGCCCCTATTCAGGGGACAGCCGCGGATATTATCAAAATCGCCATGCTCAATATATCGTCCCAACTTGCGAAAAAATGTCTGTCGGCGAGCATGATCATGCAGGTTCATGATGAGTTGATTTTTGAGGTTCCACGGGAAGAAAAAGAAGAAGTCATGGCGTTGATTAAGAAAGAAATGGAAGGGGTCATCAAGCTTAAGGTGCCCCTTAAAATAGATATTGCCTCCGGTAGAAACTGGGATGAGGCGCATGGCTGATGTATAATTTTGATGGAGGCGGAAAACGCAAGATACGGTGATCAAGCTACTTACGGAATTGTCTGAAGGCGAAAGCGGCGCGGTCTTGGAAATAAGGGGAGGCCACATGTTGTTCAACCGTCTTGCGGCTATGGGCATCATTGTAGGCAGAGAAATAACAAAGGTTAGTCCTGTGATTATGAAAGGTCCAGTGACCGTTATGGTGAACCGTACAAAGGTGGCAATCGGCTTTTCTATGGCGAACAAGATTCTAGTAAAGGTGGCGGACTCGTAAAAAGTCGAATTTAATATAGGCTGTCATGCTGATCTCGTCGAAGCATGATGCAATATCGATAACTTATATTCATCCTTCGACAAGCTCAGGATGACAATCGGGACTTTTTGCGAGTTCATCAAAGGTGGATCAGCCAAAAAATGAAGATCCTGCTCATGGGCAATCCCAATGTTGGCAAGAGTGTTCTCTTCATGCGACTTACAGGCATCCGGGTAATTTCGTCGAATTATCCGGGCACCACCGTAAGCTTTACCCGCGGTTTCGTTAAGGTGGGCGATGAAATGGCTGAGGTAATTGATGTTCCCGGCGCCTACACACTTGAACCCACGTCCAAAGCGGAGGAAGTTGCCGCAAAGATGCTGGAGGAGGGGGATGTCGTTATTAATGTTGTTGACGCCACAAATCTGGAAAGAAATCTCTATTTAACACTCCAGCTTCTCGAAAGAAAGACCCCCTTAATTGTTGCTTTGAACTTCTGGGATGACACCGTACATCGCGGCATCCATATTGATGTGGAAAGGCTCAAGAGCATTCTGGGTGTTCCCATTATTCCCACGTCGGCATTGACAGGCCAGGGCATAAAGGAACTGGTCGAAAGTATTCCTTCTGCTGCCTCACATGCCAGCCCTGCCAGAAGTCGTGATGAACGTTGGTCCTGCATCGGTCATATTACAGAGCAGGTCCAGCGGATTACGCACCGTCACCACCGGTGGTTTGAACACCTGGAAGATGCCAGTGTAAAGCCCGTTTCCGGCTGGTTAATCGCTATAGGTGTTCTTTTTGTTGCTTTTATCGTTGTGCGCTTTATCGGAGAAGGATTGATCTCATATGTTCTTGAGCCGTTGTTTAATGGACTATGGATGCCGGTTTTAATAAAACTGAGTCAAGCCATGGGCGCAGGCGCGGGAGGGTTGCTTCATGACATCATTATAGGTCAGTTGATTGATGGGAAGATCAGCTTTTTGAAATCTTTCGGCCTTCTGAGCAGCGGCCTCTATGTGCCTTTTGTAATGGTGCTGCCGTATATATTTTCTTTTTATCTTGTTGTCGGTCTTCTTGAAGATACGGGATATCTTCCAAGGTTAGCCGTCCTGCTTGATAAAGCGATGCATCGCCTCGGACTGCACGGCTACGCCATCATTCCAACCCTTCTAGGTTTTGGATGCAATGTGCCGGCCATCATGGCGACGCGCATTCTGGAGAGCAAAAGAGAAAGATTCATCGCGGCGACCATTGTGTCTATTGCCGTTCCATGCGCCTCCCTGCAGGCCATGATCATAGGACTGGTCGGCAAATATGGAGGTGTCTATGTGGCGGCCGTTTATGGCGCTCTCTTTATCGTTTGGCTCATCCTCGGTATGCTGCTGAATGCTATTCTGAAGGGAGCGAGTCCTGAATTGTTGATAGAGATTCCCCCTTATCGCCGGCCGCCGTGGGCGCTAATGCTGCAAAAACTGTGGCTTCGCATCCGCGAATTTTTACAGGAGGCCGTTCCGCTGGTTTGGATAGCCGTATTGGCTGTAAATGTCCTTTACTTTTTAGGTGTATTCAATGCCCTGGCTAATTTTACCGCGCCGGTCGTTGCAAAAATGTTCGGGCTTCCCAAAGAAGCTGTCGTGGCTATAATCATTGGATTTCTCCGCAAAGATGTCGCGTTGGGTATGCTGGCTGCCTCCGTCATAACGGCAAAGCAGATGGTCATAGGCGCTGTCGTGTTATCGATGTTTTTCCCGTGCCTCGCAAGTTTCGTTGTGCTTTTCAGGGAGCTGGGCGGGAGGAATCTTCTTGCCGCAACGGCCGTTATGCTTTTTTCCGCATTGCTGGCGGGAGGGCTCTTGAACATCATGCTCTAGAGCGTTTTATGCAGGTTGAGCGCTTATAAATAAAATCTTTCCTAAAATGCTTTTTGGTTTTATAATAAAAGGAGAGGGCGCTTTCGGGAGGGCGCAGGCCAAAGAGGGTCATTGACAAAGAAAGTATGGAGGTAGTTGATATGACAGGAGAGGAAAGCGTGGAAAGGCTGTCGCCGAACGAGCTTCTGAATATTATCGGAACGACGCCTGCCGATAACGAAGAAGGATTCCAGGTGGCAATCCCTTGGAAGAGCAAAATTGTTGGGCAGCAGGTAAGAATGCTCTTTAAATATCATGAGATGCTGAAGATGGTCGCGGGCCATCCCTCTGTTTTCGGCCCCCTGTCTTTGCTTGCCGGCTGGCATAGCGTATGGTGTGAAACATTTTTAACAGGGCCTATTAAGGCATCCGCCCGTATTTCCGTCCATGCAGGACGAAATCCCGATCCCTTTGGGGAAATGAATGGATGGATCTACACAACCTATGCCCGTTTAATGTACCATGTTACAGGTCTTTTTATAAGAGATGGCAAATTCGATCGAAAGAAGGCTCAACTTGTATCGAGCACGGCGAAGGGAAAAGCTCTTCTGAAGAGTTTCATGGAAGAATTTTCATTTTTGGAGAGAAGCTACAACTCCCTGGGTCTTACCAGACTTAAGGCCATGAAGGATCTGTTAAAGTGTCTGTTGATCCTTATCACAGAAAAACTGATTGAGGGGGAACCGCCGCCGTACGTACCGGAAGAAGAATACGCCGCCGGCTCATTCGATTTTTCAAAATATCAGGAGGATAATTGTACGAGGTTTGAAAATTTGTATCGTGAAAATGCTTTCGATTCAAAAGAATTTTCCGAAATCACCACGCGGGGTAAAATTGGCTATTCTCCTTACGAGATTGTAGAAGGTTCAAAATGGAATTCCGTCACCCTGCGTCATTATCTTCTGCCGGAAGGTGTGTCTTCCAATGGGAAGGTTCTGTATTTGGCTACCCCTCTAATCAATAAGCCTGAGATATTTGATTTTGACAAGGGCCGGTCGGTCATTGAAGCAATGCTAAAACAGGGCTACGCAGTTTATTTGGTGGATCATGGCGATGCAGGGCCGGAGGATGCCGATTCAGGGTTGGATTTTTACGCAAAAACAATCCCTGATTTTTATCTTGATTTGATCAAACAAAGGCATCCTGACCAGCAGATATATATGATGGCCTACTGCATGGCGGGGACATTGATGCTTCCCTATTTGGCCAGAAGGGGTGAGGAGCTTTACTATCAGGGAAAGACAATGGATGTTCAAAAAATTGCCCTGATGGCGTCGCCCATACTTTTTGATGACGCGGAATCCGGGCATGCTCCGATGCGGGAAGTCATAAGAAAAAGTTACGATACCCTCCTGATGACGGAACTTTTTGGAAAGGTCAATCTTCCGCCCCACGCCGTCGAAGCAGGGATGAATGAAATTCAGGAGGGGGTGCAGTACACGATGGCGCATGGTTTTTACGAAAGGGCGCATTGTTATAAAGATATGCAGGATGCCGCTCCGTTCCTATTTTGGTTGACCCACGGGACAAAATTTCCCGCCCGGGCGCATCGAGAATGGATTGAAAAATTCTTTATGGGAAACCAGTCTGTCAGAGGGGAATTTCGTTTGCCTTCCAGAGTCCCTGAACTGGACGGAAAACCGGTTGACATGGATTTTCTTAGACGCATGGGGGTGAGGATCTTTTCTTACAAGGGAACAAGGGATCCCATCGCTCCTCCGGGGTCATGTATCGCAAGCGAGATATGGGGCCAGACGGAGGAAGGAAATATTGGCGTAGCCCGGGGGGATATGAATCGCACGATCGAAAAGAATGTCGGTCATATTTTCGTGGTGAGCAGACATTTGCTGGCGGAATATATGCAGATTGTTTCCGCTTTCTTTGATGGGGGAGAAATCCCTGTGTGATCTGTCCGGTATCTGCACAGGGCAGCCGCCGTCTCGCCGGCGGGACGGCAACGTCCACCCCGCCGGATTGCCAACCTACAAGAAGCTCTATTCTTCCTCGGCTCTTGCGGCTTCCTCTTTATTCTGATTCTTTTCCTCTCGCTGCCATGGACGATTTTAACAGCTTGAAGTGAGCCTTCGTATGTTCGGCCAGGAAGCTCAGCCAATCATTGATGAAATCTTCCGTAGATTCCACGTAGGTCAGGAATATTTTATCCGGAAGCCCCCCGCCCTCGGCGCTTAGTTTTGCGGCATTGGCTGTTTTTTCTAAATAGTTAACCCATGAATTGTAGAGCTTTGTATATTTTTCCTGCCAGTCTTTGGCGAACTTGATATAATCTTCAATCTCTTCAAAAGGCGCCTTTACCCCAAATGGGGCTTTATTCAGCAGTTGACGCCAAGCATTGAACGGATTTTCCCATGATATCTTTTCTCTGAAGGGTGATGAGGTGAAGACCTTCATTGGAGAAGGAAATATCTCCCAATAATCCTTAAAATAATCCTTGTAAAGGTTGGAGGTTAAATCTGTCCACTTACTTATAATGTCCTCGGACTTCCCTTTGGAGGTCAGTTCGAGAAAATCCAGTGAGGCGTTGATAAACTTGTTGTAAACATCGAAACCCTGAATCATCACCTTAAACGCTTCTGTAAGATTTGTCGGCAGTATGTTGCCCCATGGACCCTTTTCTTGCGATTCGGAATAGAACATCAGCGTGCCTCCTTTCCGTGTAAAAGATGTATGTTAGCTAATGGTTAACGACTAAACGCAACTATGCAAAGGCCGCAACTACTTTTAAAGCTTCTTCACAAAACGAGACCTTTGAATTTGTGATTAAATCGCCTTGCCGTCATTCCGTGCTTGACTTGA
>DHHR01000009.1:28318-39179 GCA_002403385.1 Syntrophaceae bacterium UBA4767
ATTGCCTCATAAAAAATGTTACCGAAGGAGGTTCACAAAAAGGATCGTTGACTCATAAATTGATGTCACCGAACATCGCCATCCCGAGGAAGGATGAATATGGGGCCACGGTCCAAAAAGGAATACCGTGAGGCAGTCCATTTACGATATAAAAATGCCTCTCGTTGTGAAGAGACCATCATCCTGAATGAATTCTTTGCCGCCTGTGGATGCCATCGAAAACATGCCATCAGGGTTTTAAAAGGTTTCAAACGCTTTACCAAACCGAAGACAAAGAAGAGGGGGAAGCCTTCTATCTGCCGGAACGAGGCCATCATTAAACCTCTGAAAACAATCCAGCCGGCTGCAAATCTTCCCTGCTCAAAACGCCTCAAACCGATGCTGCCCGGATATGTCGAATGCTTCGGTGAACTCGCTCCAGGCGTCGTCACGGCCCTGCTGACCATCTCGCTGCCAACGATTGACAGAATACTCAAACCTATCCGCTTCCAGTACGTAAAGCGGGAGCGATCCACTACAAAGCCAGGCACGCTTCTACGAAAGCAAATTCCTATTAAAACCAACCAATGGGACGAATCGCGTCCAGGATTCCTCGAAGCCGATACGGTTGCTCGTTGTGGCGATTCCACTGCCGGTACGTACGTCAATACCATCGACTTCGTCGATATTGCCACCGGCTGGCATGAGATACATCCTTCGTCTTAAGAAATCCCGGGTAGCCCGCCACTTTGCCGGATAAGAATAGGCAGTGGTGAAATTACCCCCTTTGAGCAATAAGGCAATCTTATAGGAGTCGATTTTATCATTTTTTGTTTTCCCCTGTGAAGGGCTTTCATGTATAGAGCACGGCCGAGAACAAAAGGAAGTGCCTTTGCCCAACGATTTCTAAATGCGTCAAAGTGTTCATAGGCTTTCTGTTTTAATGGCGCATAAAAGATAGAACGCAGATCAGAGGCCGCCTCATCGAGCCGTGGTTGGAGCATCCGGAGAATAAGGCTTTCCAGCTACAGGTTAAATATTAAAGCGGTTAGCAAGTGTTCACAATGGGCGTAACTTTCAAGACCACCTATTTCTTCGTTGAAACTTCAATGGTATTTTGTTACTCTTCAACCCGGCTTTCGGGCTTAGGGCAATGATATTCAAAGTGAGACCTTTGAAAAACGGCCCCTTACGTCATTCCGACGCGTCACCCCGATGAAAATCGGGGCGGAATCTATAACGGCTTGAAAACACTGGATTCCCCCGTATCGAGTACGGGGCAGGCTCAAGTCAAGCACGGAATGACGGCAAGGCGATTTAATCACAAATTCAAAGGTCTCAAAGTAAAATAATATTGCCAAATGTCGCATGGATTAAGGAGGATCATGTGAAGTTAAGATTAACGATTATATTGGGAATCATGGTTTGCTTGTTTCTGGATTTTGCGGAAAATAACAGGCTGGACAGAAACTGTAAACTTTGGGGAAAAGCCAGGATTACTTAACCCGATGCCCCGAGCATTTTGTACAATTTGGGCGTTTGTACCGAATCTCGCGGTGATTTAGATAGGGAAAAGATCAAGGAACAGTTGAAATAGATCCGAAATGGCTGATGAATTCCTTCCAGACCGCAGCCTGATGAATCACAGTTGCGGTCTTTTCTTTTCCTAAGGAGAAACGATGTTGCGAAGGGTTGTGGTTTTATCTAAGGAGCTTACGAATAAAATTGCCGCTGGTGAAGTGGTCGAAAGGCCGGCATCCATTGTCAAGGAGCTTATGGAGAACGCCCTCGATGCCGGAGCAACAGATATTTCCGTGGAACTGGAAAGGGGAGGCTGCGGGTTTATCAAGGTTGTGGATAACGGGGCGGGTATCCACAGCGAAGACATCGCTCTTGCCTTTGAGCGTTACGCAACTAGCAAAATATATGAATTTGATGACCTCTATAGAGTGCGATCATTCGGATTCAGGGGAGAGGCGCTGGCCAGTATAGCTTCCATTTCAAGGGTTGAGATGGCAAGCAGAACGAAAGAAGACATTTCCGGCACACGCATTATCGTTGAAAATGGAAAAGTTCAGGAAATCATCGCAACAGGCTGCCCGGTGGGTACATCCATTTCGGTCGATCGTATTTTTGATGCTGTTCCTGTACGCAAGAAATTTCTTAAAAGAGATTTGATTGAGCAGGGATATTGCATGGATGCTCTCACGCGACTTGCCTTGTCTCACCTGGGCCTTCGGATGAGGGTGGCGACTCACGGAAGGGAAATATTGAATATTCCTGCCTCCAAAGAGCTATCCGAACGGATCTCCCTTGTTTTAGGCGCCGAGTTTATGGAACAGAGCGTTTCCGTAAGTGGAACAAGGGAAAAGGTAACATTGCAAGGATTTATATCCAGACCGGGATTATCAAAATCCAATGCGAAACAGCTTTATTTTTATGTAAACAGGCGATTTGTCAAAGACTATCTTTTGAATCATGCGGTAATGACGGCCTACAAGCGTATAATTGAAGCCAGAAGATACCCTGCCGCAGTGCTTTTTATCGGTTTACCCCCGGAAGATGTGGATGTAAATGTGCATCCGGCAAAGATGGAAGTGCGTTTCCGGAATCCAAGAGAGCTTTATGAAATGGTTGTGGAGGCCATTATGGAGGCTCTTTCCCAAGCTTCTCCTATTTCAGATAAAATTTCTTTTTCCATCCCTGAGAAAAAAATGGGCCTTGATGATTACCATGCGCGCATTGAGGAGGCATTGAGGCGTTATGCGCTTCCATTAGGAAAAGAGAAACTTCTTTTTGAGCAGAGTTTTGGGAAAAAAGAAGATGATCGAAATGCTGGAGAGAAAACAGAAACAACCATCATAACTGTGAAACCTGTTGCCGAAGTTTCCTTGAGATTTTCAACTGCTGAATATCTTGGACAAATTTTTGGAACGTATCTCGTCTTTTCAGAGCATGATGCCTTAGTCCTTGTGGATCAACATGCCGCGCACGAGCGGATTCTTTTCGAGCAGCTTAAAAAGGCATCTTCAAACGAGCGAGTGGCATCCCAGCGTTTGCTGATTCCGGAAGTGTTCAGCCTTTCTCCGCGGGATTTTTCATTCCTGATGGACTGTGTGGCATGTTTTGAGGAGATTGGTATGGAAGTAGAACACTTCGGAGGCGATACCGTTGTTGTTAAAGCGACTCCAGCTTTTCTGTCTCAGCTTGGAGCCAAAGAACTCATCATGGATTTTGTGGAGGCGTTCTCCGAGGCGGAACGAAAGATGAGTCTTGCCGATAAGAGAGATAAAATCTTTGCGCTTCTGGCTTGCAAAGGAGCCGTGAAAGCCAACCAAAGGCTTTCATCGGCAGAGGTCTCTGAACTGTGTAAAAGCCTTGATGCCATCCCTTTTTCTGCAACCTGTCCGCATGGCAGACCTGTTTGGGTGTCTTTTAGCGGCAACGATATAGAACGCATGTTTAAGCGGAAGTAGTAGATGCTGGACATCAAACATCAAATGAGGGAAACAAAACAAAAGCCCCGCCTGATCGTTATTGTTGGACCCACCTGTGCGGGAAAAACAGAAATAGCCGTCAATCTGGCCCGTAGGTGGGGAGGGGAAATTATCAGCGCCGATTCCATGCAGGTGTACAGGTTTATGGACATCGGTACAGCCAAACCCACTTTAGAGGATAGGAATATTGCCAAGCATCACCTTGTGGATGTTGTCAACCCTGATGAAACGTTTAATGCGGCTATGTTTATCGAACATGCTCGGGGCATCATTTCAACACTGCACGATCAGAGGAAACCGATTTTTGTCGTCGGGGGAACGGGATTATATGTTAAAGTACTCTTTGGCGGATTGCTTGACGGGCCAGGCGCCGATGAGAATTTGAGAAATTTCTACAGGGAAAAGCTCAGGATGTATGGGAACTCCTATCTTTATGAGAAACTCAAACAGAGGGATGAACGTGCCGCAGGGCAGATAAAGCCCAATGATGCCGTAAGAATTATCAGAGCCCTTGAGGTTCTGGAGCTTAGCGGAACTTCGATCATTGAAAAACAGGGTGCCCACTGTTTTAGAGAAAGAAGATATGAGCGGTTGCAAATTGGTTTGACAGTGGAACGGCCGAGATTATTTGACAGAATTGAGCAGAGGACGGAAAAAATGGTAAAAAACGGCCTCGTTGATGAGGTCTGCAAATTGCTTGATATGGGTTATCATGAACAACTCAAACCCATGCGAACCTTCGGTTACAAGTATATCGTGAAATATTTGAAGGGTTTGTGCGATATAAAAGAGGCGAAACGATTGATCAACAGGGATACAAAACATTATGCGAAGCGTCAGATGACATGGTTCGGCGCGGATAATAACATAGAGTGGTTTTCTCCGGGGGATATTTCTATCATGGAAAGGCGAATTCAGGGGTTCTTGCTGCCTTGAGCAGCAGTAACTTCCTTCAAATGTCTTGACTTCAAGGCACTATGCATATAATTAGGTGACGCTTTTGTAAATTGGATGAATGATAAGTAAGATAATATTAGCCTTGTTCTTTTTAACGTTTCCCAATGAAAGGAACATGTCATGGTTTTCCGATTCAATTATCGAAAATTGACAAAGTTGTTATTGATATTACTTGTTGGATTCTTCCTTTTTGCGTGTGCGCAGAAATTGCCGATGGAAAAACTGGTCGCGCATGTATGATGCTATCTGATCTTTCCTGCTTTAATGCCGTGATGACGGCTACCACAAGGGGATTTATGGAGGCCACGGCTACGGGTTAGTTTGGCGCAACAGCTCCCGTATCTGGAGCGGACGCGTTGTTGATTATCAGGAAAATCAAAGAATATTTAAAAATATCGTAAGTATTGAAACATGGAAACAGGCTGAGGGCGCGTAAGATAGGGCCCGGAACCACGTGAAATGCCCTTGGCCGTTTGTCTTTTGTGTAGGACTTGGCAGATGGTAAAAGGCAAGTTGAGTAAAACTTTTGAACCTCAGACGGCTGAAAAGAAGCTGTATCAATACTGGCTTGACCATGATTTATTCCATGCCCACGACACGAGTTCCCAAAAACCGTTTTCGGTTGTGATTCCTCCGCCAAATGTAACCGGTATGCTTCATATGGGGCACGCCTTAAACAATGTGTTGCAGGATATTATGGTTCGTTTCAGACGGATGCAAGGATACAACACGCTCTGGATGCCGGGCACCGATCACGCAGGAATTGCCACACAAAACGTTGTTGAGCAGGAGCTGGCAAAAGAAGGGATCAGCCGGCATGATCTGGGTCGTGAAAAATTTATCGAAAGGGTTTGGCAGTGGAAGGCCAAATACGGCGGCGTTATCATCAATCAGTTGAAGCGTTTGGGATGTTCCTGTGACTGGGCACGAGAGCGTTTTACTATGGATGAGGGGCTATCAAGGGCCGTTCGTGAGGTTTTTGTGCGGCTCTACCATGACGGCTTAATCTATCAAGGCGATTATATTGTCAATTGGTGTCCACGGTGCCATACGGCCATTTCGGATCTTGAAGTGGAATACATTCAGGAAGAAGGCGCCCTCTGGCATATTCGTTATCCCTTTGTCAATGGCAATGGCGGTGTCGTAGTCGCCACCACGCGTCCGGAAACCATGCTGGGGGATACTGCCGTTGCCGTGAATCCCCATGATGAACGTTATAAGGAGCTCATTGGAAAAGAAGTGCTGCTTCCTTTGGTCAACAAGGTTATTCCGATTATTGCAGATGAATATGTAGCCATGGAATTCGGCTCAGGCGCCGTGAAAATTACTCCCGCCCACGATCCCAATGACTTTGCCATTGCAGGGAGGCATCATCTGGAGATTGTCAAGATCATGGACGGCAGCGCCGTCATCAATGAAAACGGTGGAAGCTATAGGGGACAGGATCGTTACACATGCAGGGAAAATGTGCTAAAGGACCTCGAAGAACAGAGTTATCTGGTGAGCAAGGAGAAATACCTCCACAGCATCGGGCAGTGCTACAGGTGCAAAACGAACATTGAGCCAATGGTTTCCATGCAGTGGTTTGTCAAAATCCAGCCCCTGGCAAAGAAAGCTATCGAGGCGGTGGCGAAGAAGGAAACAAAAATCGTACCGTCCAGTTGGGAGGGTACATATTTCGAATGGATGAGCAACATTCGGGATTGGTGCATTTCCCGTCAGATATGGTGGGGGCACCGAATCCCTGTATGGTATTGCGACCATTGTAAGGAGACAATCGTTTCCACGCAAACCCCTCAGACATGTCCGACATGCAAGGGGGTGGCTCTGAAACAGGAAGAAGACGTTTTAGACACCTGGTTCAGTTCCGCACTCTGGCCCTTTTCCACCTTGGGGTGGCCTGATGAGTCTGCGGCGTTGAAAACATTTTATCCTACGTCGCTTCTCATTACGGGATTTGACATTCTTTTCTTTTGGGTGGCCAGAATGATGATGATGGGTCTGTATGTTATGGGAGATGTTCCCTTCAGAGATATTTATCTTCATGCCCTGGTTCGGGATGACAAAGGGGAAAAGATGAGTAAATCCAAAGGAAATATCATAGATCCCTTGGAGATGATTGACAAGTATGGCGCAGATGCTTTCCGGTTTACTCTTGCGGCTTTTACCGCCCAAGGAAGAGACATCCGAATGTCGGAAGATCGTATTGAAGGTTACAAGTTTTTCATAAATAAAATTTGGAATGCCACAAAATTTTCCATAATGAATCTTGCCGATTATCCCGCGGAAGGGGTCTTTGTTGACCGCTCTGATGAATCTTTACCGGATCGCTGGATTAAAGACAGACTCAACAAAACAATATCTGAAGTCAACCGGGGGCTTGACGAATACCGGTTCAACGACGCAGCGGCTGGTATTTATCAGTTCATCTGGCATGAGTTTTGTGATTGGTATATCGAGTTGATCAAACCCGCGCTTTATAACAGCAATGATGCCAAGGAAAAACTTGCCGCACAACACACGTTACTTACGGTATTAAAAGCATCTCTAAAGTTGCTCCACCCTTTTGCGCCTTTTGTTACGGAAGAAATCTGGCAGGCGTTAAGCTGCGAAGAAGGCTCCATTATGATCAGCGAGTTTCCTTTGGGTGATGAATCCTACGAGGATGCGGAGGCCGCAAGACAAATGGACCTCATCATAAACATTATCAGCGCTGTCCGGAATATTCGAGGGGAAATGCGTATCGCGCCATCGAAAAAATTACACGCAACGGTGTCTGTTGCTGATAAAGATTCTTTGTCTATTGTGAAATCCGGGAAAAACTATATTATAAATCTTGCCAATCTTGATGGGTTGGACTTTGGTGTTGATATTAACGACCCAAAGGGAGTTGCAACGAGCGTGGTGGGCTCGATGAAGGTATTTGTCTCCCTTGCAGGGCTGATCAATCTAGATGAAGAAAAGGCGAGACTTGAAAAAGAAATAGTGAAACTGCAGAAGGATATTGCCTTTATTTCGAAGAAGTTGGACAATCAGGACTTTTTGCAAAAAGCGTCAGAAGATGTCATTAAAAAGGAAAAAGTTAAATATCAAGAATTTACAGAAAAGCATAGGATTCTGAAAGCTGCCTTAAGTAAAATCCGAACCATAAGTTTGTAACTTATTTAGAGAAGATTATTACTATGATGTGTCCAATTCCCAAACACGTTTTGCACCGGCTAATCCAGGCGGCATTGGATGAAGATGTTGGTCCGGGGGATATGACAACTTCATCTATCTTGGCAGGTGATGAAGTCGGTAAAGCGCAGGTATTGGCAAAAACTCAATTAATCGTTGCCGGGATGGATATCTTTAAAGAGACTTTTCTTTTCTGGGATCGGGACATGGTTTTCACCGCTCAGCATGAAGACGGGCAGATGGCAAAGCCGGGTGAGGTATTTGCCGAGTTTACGGGGAATCTTTCCCGCATCTTGATGGCCGAAAGGGTGGCTCTTAATATTTTCCAACGGATGTGCGGTATCGCTACACTCACAAAACAGTATGTGGACGCCGTTTCAGGGACAAAGGCTAAAATACTGGATACAAGAAAAACAGTTCCCGGCGTGCGAGCCTTGGATAAGTATGCGGTGCGTATAGGTGGTGGCTTCAATCACCGGTTTGGCCTGTATGACGGCATCCTCATCAAGGATAACCATATTGCCGCAGCGAAGGGGATTACTGCTGCCGTCTCAAGAACGCGACGTCTGATTTCCCATATGGTAAAAATTGAGATCGAGGTGAAGAACTTGGCAGAGGTTCGAGAAGCCCTGTCTTGCGGGGTGGATGCGATCATGCTTGATAATATGAGCCTTGAGGACATGAAGGAAGCCGTTTTGCTGGTTGGCAATAAGGTTCCCCTGGAGGCGTCGGGAAACGTCAATTTTTCTAATGTGAAACAGATTGCTGCAAGCGGCGTGGATTTTATCTCTGTGGGGGCGCTAACGCATTCTGTCAAAGCCGCGGATATTTCTCTTTGCATCATATGATCTTTTGAGCATATTTGTTAACCTGCCAGAGTTTTTCTTACAATGCCTATCAGTGTTTTTAACAAAGAAACAATTGCCCCCCTGCTTCGAGGAAAACGGATCGGTCATACCGTTCATTTTCTGGAAATTACAGATTCAACAAACGATGTGGCGTTTGCTCTTGCCAAAAGCGGCGCAGCCGAAGGGACGGTGGTTATTGCGGACGCGCAAACAAAAGGAAAGGGCCGCCTAAACAGAATATGGCAGTCGCCTCCCACTTGCAACATTTACACGTCTATTGTTTTGAGACCGCACATTGCCCCCGTTTTTGCCTGTCGGATGACCCTTATGGCCGGCGTTGCGGTAGCGGAGTTTTTATCTCGATACTGTGCGCAGGTGATGCTTAAGTGGCCAAATGACGTCAAGATCAACGATAAAAAAATCTGCGGCATCCTGTCCGAAATGAGCGCTTCCGCGGGAAAGATTGATTTCGTCATTGTGGGAATCGGCATCAATGTGAATATGGGGAAAGGAGATTTTGATCCGGCTTTTCGCGATGTTTCCACTTCTCTCAAGGAAGAGACAGGAAACGATATTTCACGGCTTGACTTAATTGTGGAGTTGTATGATCATATGGAGGCATTTTATAAGATGCTTCTCGAAAATGGTTTTGAACCTATAAGGGAAAGATGGCTTAAATATGCCAATAATATTGGGAAATATGTCAGCGTTACATTGAAAGATGAGATTCAAAATGGCCGCGTAAGAGGTATTGATGAGTATGGGGCGCTCCTCATTGAAGAAGACCATAATATAAAGCGAATTACGGCAGGGGATGTCTTCCCGGGAAAATCCACCTGAACCGTTTTATCATCGATAAGGTCAAGGTTCTTTATGCTTTTAGTAATTGATGTAGGAAATACCAATACCGTAATCGGCGTTTACGATGGCGAAGAACTGGTTCATGACTGGCGGATCAGAACGGTTGCCGATCATACCGTGGATGAATATGGCATCCTGATTTACAACCTTTACAAAAGCAGCCGCATCAGTTCGAAGACTGTCAAGGACGTTGTGATTTCCTGCGTGGTTCCCCCGATGATCAATATTTTAGAACCCCTGTGCGTAAAATATTTCCATCTCAAACCTCTGGTTGTCGGTCCCGGTGTAAAAACGGGAATGCCCATTTTCTACGACAATCCCAAGGAAGTGGGAGCGGATCGCATTGTCAACGCGGTGGCGGCCTACGAAAAATATAAGAGAGAGATGATTATCGTTGATTTCGGGACGGCTACCACCTTCGACTACGTGTCGAAAAAAGGGGAATATATGGGAGGATGTATCGCTCCCGGCGTTGCGACTTCCAGTGAAGCGCTTTTTGAACGGGCGGCGAAACTTCCGAGGATTGAGTTCAGCAGGCCGAAATCGGCAATAGGCAAAGATACGGTCAGCAGCATGCAGGCGGGCATAATGTATGGTTATGCTGGACTTGTGGATGGACTTGTGAGTCGCATGAAGGCCGAAACGAAGACGGATGCCCTGGTAATAGCAACGGGTGGGCTTGCCAGAGTTATCGCTCCGGAGACAAGGACCATTGACATGGTAGATGAAATGCTGACCCTGGAAGGTTTACGTATTATTTATATGAGAAATACAAAAACGGAGGGATGATTAGCTATAAGTTTATCGAATTTTAAACGGGGATAGATAATGGGAGGTAATATCATGAAGAAAATAGGTGTTGTAGTGGTTATGTTGGCAGTTATTCTGTTTTCAATATCAGAGGGACAGGCGGATGTTAAAGAAAAGGCTTTTTCTGTAACACCGTTCGTTGGGGTATTTACCTTTGAGGGAGATCAAAATCTTGACACAAAACCCGTTTATGGGATTCGGGCAGGTTATGAACTGACCAAGCACTGGGCTCTTGAAGGTGTGTTCGATTACCTGAGAACGGAACCAATCGGGGGGAGTGACAGCGTTTACGTTTACAACTACAGGGCGGAAGCTCTTTATAACTTCGAGCAGAGGGAAAAGGGTTATCCCACCTTTTTTCTGGCTGTCGGCGTAGGCGGGCAGACTATAGCTGACGCGCCTGCCGGCATTGATAGTGGAAGCGATGCCGTTGCGGATTATGGCGCAGGCTTTAAATATTTTTTGACGGAGAATCTCGCCTTGAGGGGAGACATTCGGCATATCGTGGTATTTAACAGCGAAGTGCAAAACAACCTGGAATGCGTGGTTGGCCTGACTTACTACTGGGGTGGGGAGAAAGCCAAGGCTACTCCGGAACCGGTTAGGGTGGAAGCCGCGCCGGTTGTTGTGCTCGATGCGGACAAGGATGGCGTTGTTGATGATGAGGATAAGTGCCCTGATACGCCAGAGGGTGTGAAGGTGGATAGAGAAGGCTGCCCGCTTGACACGGAT
>DHHR01000009.1:39269-46629 GCA_002403385.1 Syntrophaceae bacterium UBA4767
GCTGCCCGCTTGACACGGATGCGGACGGTGTGGCGGACTACGAGGATAAGTGTCCTGATACACCAAAGGGTGTGAAGGTGGATAGAGAAGGCTGCCCTGTTAAAGTGGACGTAGGCAAAGAAATGGTCGAAAAGGGTCGGGTGACCCTGGATATTAAATTTGACTTCAATAAGGCTGTTGTAAAACCTGAATGTCTTGATCAAATCAATAAAATTGCCGAGGTGATGAAGCAGTATCCGGCTATTAATGTGGTGATTGAGGGGCATACGGATAGTTTGGGAAGCGAAAAGGCCAATATACAACTGTCCTCGAAACGAGCAGATGCGGTGAAGGCCAAACTGGTTGAGATGGGAGTCGATTCGGCCAGGATAAGGACCATAGGCTATGGCTTTTCGAAACCTGTGGCTACGAATGCAACGGCTGCCGGGAGAAAACTTAACCGCCGGGTTGAAGCTGCCGTAGAGTATGAGATAAAAAAATAAGTTTCTGTAGATATTGGAGATTATTCACGGGGCTCTGTGCCGGTAAGCTGGAGCCCCTTTTTTATGGCGAGGGCACACAATGGAGGTTTTCGATTGATGAAATGAAAAGCCTATGGTAGAAGCAGGATCATGTTGAATGTGGGGTTGACAGGCGGAATCGCCTCCGGAAAGTCAACAGTAGCGAAAATGCTCCAAAAAAAGGGGGCTCTGCTCATCGATCTTGATGAACTGTCCCGCAAGGTAGTCCAGCGCGGCCTCCCCGCATGGAAATCTATTGTGGAATATTTTGGGCCGGAAGTTCTTAAAGATGATGGAAGCATCAACCGGAAAAAACTGGGTGCTATTGTCTTTGAGGATCACGAAAAGTTGACCAGGCTAAACGAGATAGTTCATCCCGCCATCATTGAACGTTGGCAGGAGAGGCTTGCCGAAATAAAGGAGAAATTTCCCGAAGCGATTGTCTTGTCCGATATTCCTTTGCTTATAGAGTTGGGGCTGGGCAAACTTGTGGATGTGGTCGTTTTAGTTCATATCCCTAAGCAAGAGCAGATCAACCGGCTGATGTTGAGAAACGGCATCAGCCGAAAGGAAGCTTTATCACGCCTCAACGCTCAGCTTCCCATTGATGAAAAGGTTCCTCTTGTGGATATTGTCGTCAATAATCAGGATTCCATAGAAAAAACGCAGAAAATAGTCGATGATCTGTGGCAGGAACTTTTAAAGAGGGAAGTAAAATGCCGTTTATCTCGTCCGGACTAAGCTTTTCTTAAAACCTTCTTTAATGTGCAGCCAAACTTTTTATTTTTTGGAGGAGTTCTTATGATTGAGAAAAATGTACTTGCTGATTTCTGTCCAGCAATAACGGAGCCCGTTATTGATCCTTCCACCTATGTTCATCCTCTGGCAGCGGTGATCGGAAACGTGATCTTAGGGAAAAACATCATGGTTGCTCCAACGGCATGCATTCGTGGCGATGAAGGGCAGCCCCTGTACATTGGGGATGACTCGAATGTCCAGGACGGTGTCGTCATTCACGCCCTCGAAACGGAGATGGGCGGTAAGGCCGTTGAGAAGAATCTTTGTGAGGTGGAGGGCAAGAAATATGCCGTTTATATCGGCTCAAGGGTCTCTCTGGCGCATCAGGTGCAGATCCATGGACCGGCCGTCGTCATGGATGATACCTTTGTGGGTATGAAGGCCCTGATTTTCAAGAGCCTTGTCGGGAAAAATTGCGTTATAGAACCCGGCGTTATTCTAATGGGGATTAATGTCCCCGACGGACGATACGTTCCGGCAGGTTCGGTTATTAAAACACAGGCACAGACCGATCAGTTGCCGAAAATCACGGAGGATTACCCCATGAAAAATATGAATAAGGGGGTCGTCCATGTGAACACCTCTCTGGCGAAAGGTTACCTATCGGCTAAGAAATAGGCGTAATCAATGAGGCAATACGCCGGCGGCGCACGGAGTTGACCAGATAGATATGTTCAGCCTTTTCAAGCTCTTCGAGTGTAATAATCCTTTCAGAAACTCTACCCTGTTCAAGGAGCCATTCCCGATAAGTTCCCGGCAACAGTCCGCAGCGAATGGGTGGGGTGAACAGGCGTCCTCCGAACTGAACGATAACGCTGGCAATGGTGGTTTCGGTAACTTCATGGCGCTTGTTCCACATTAACACATCGTCGCATCCGGGGCAAGAGGTAAGGGCGTCTTCATAAATCCGGCGGTGCGTGGTTTTGTGGTAAAGAAAAACATTGTTCGGATCTATGGGCAATTTGGCCGGACGAAGCCGGACAGGCGGACATGGATTATGGAGAATTATAGGCGCAACTTCACAGGAGGCCGTGCCGTCGGCCGATACCGTTAACCGCACTTTATGAAATGTGGGAGGCAAATGCGCCGTTTTTTCCGTCAGTATCTGTTCGATATGTTTCATCTCGACATCGAAGTTGAAATACGCAGCCGACTTCCTTAAGCGCCGCAGGTGCTGCGGCAGCAGAAAAATTCCTTCTTTCGGCCGCCATAACATGGTTTCCAGAAGGGAAAATTCCGGCAACTTTTCCGTCAGCACCCGTGCTTTTATTAGACATTCTCGGTATTCTTCCTCACCTCGAGAATCCCAAACAATGCCGCTTCCCACATGGTAAGAGGCCTGTTGCGCTTCTTTGTCAATCACGACCGTGCGAATGGCGACATTAAATTGGGCTTTTCGCTTTGGGGCAATGAAACCGATACATCCCGTGTAAATGCCACGCGGTGTAGCTTCCAGCTCAGCGATGATTTCCATTGTTTTTGGTTTTGGGGCGCCGGTGACGGACGCGCAGGGGAAAAGGGCTGCCAGTATGTTGCAGATTGATGCGTTGGTTTGCGATGTTATGGTAGAGGTCATCTGCCAGAGGGTCGGATAACGTTCCACCTCAAACATACGTGGCGCTTCGACAGAACCCACCTCGGCGAGGCGTCCCATGTCATTGCGAATCATGTCGACAATCATGACATTTTCCGCGCGGTTCTTTCCCGAGGAGTGAAGCCACTGGGCTTGCATTTCATCTTCGGCAAATGTTAAACCGCGTGATGTGGTTCCCTTCATGGGACGGGAGCTTAACTGCTTCCCGTCTAATTGGAAGAACAATTCAGGAGAGGCGCAACAGATGCAGTATTTTCCCGTATCTACAAAGGCGGCATAGAGGGACTGCTGAGACCGGACAAGATTCAAAAATAGTTCCCATGCGTTTTCATGAAAGGGCGCTTGCAAAGCAAAAGTATAATTGACTTGGTATGTTTCACCCCGTGCGATGCGTTCCTTAATCCGGCAAATGTTTTGCTCAAAGGCTGATGGGCTAATCGTTTCCTGCCAATTTAAGGCGATTCCTGACGATTTGCACGGTGGGGCAGGAATTTTGATGATATCGGGATGAGTATACAGACCGAACCATAAAAGGGGAAAAGTTTCTAACGCCCTAACACGGAGGGCGGAATCAAAAGCAGGCGCCGCTTCGTAACTGATAAAGCCGGCGCAAAACAGTTCCTGCTGCTGGGTAAACCGTTCCAAGTTGTGTAATTTTGGGATAATCTCGTCGAGATGCTGAGCTTCAATGATTTCCACGGGATTTTGAAAGTGGAGCCAGTTTTTATTTGTGGCATCGTGGATAAAAACATGGTTTTTCATGACAAAAGGATTTTGATTCCGCCGGGAGGCTACTTGAGGTTTTCAAACTGCGGGCATAACTCCGAAGAGCCGGGAATGAAATCCACGCACACTTGCGGTCTCGTGTCATAGATGGAACAGGCGCAATGATCCCCTTCCCAGACAAGCAATGGACAACCGCGTAGATAGCGGCCGCCCTCCGAGGAAAGCAAGTGATCTCCGGCCCAGAAGGCATGCTCGTGATCGATAATCCGCAGAATGTCCTCCCTTTCTTCCTGCTGCCAACGCTTGATATCTTCATCCGTCACGTAGGCGACAAAATCCGCCATGCAGCATTTGCCGCAACGTTTACAGCTTCTGGGGGTCCGGGCGTTCATTTTTAGCCCATGTTTTCTTTCATAAGAAGAAGGTATTCGTATTTGTAAAGATCTTCAATAAATTGACGGATGGTTTCATCTTCATCATTCGCCGCTGATGGGGCCATCATAATGACTCTTAAGCGGTTTGTCCATTGAAATTCGACAAAATCAGCCAGGGGGCCCCGGATTATCCGGTAACCGAAAGCTCTGGCAATGCTTTCCAGGTGGGAAAATTTCATAGTATATTCATCGTGCCCTTTGAGCTGAATCCGCTCCGGCTGGCTGAGTTGGCTGATGCGGATAAGACGCTTATATTTTTCGGGAACTGCTGCCTCGCAACTGTGTTCGCTCAAGAAAATGTAGGGAATGCTCATGGCGCAAAGTTTTTCAACGGCCTCCATGGCGCCGATATTAATGTTCATAAATGATGAAGCGGGCATGGCCAGATCATATTTTTCGATAAAATGGCTCATCTTTTTCAAGATAATGTCCATTTTATCTCTGTGGGGGTTAAAAATGCTCTGCGGGTCGATGCCCGTAACAGTTGGGAAATCTCCCAGATTTTCATTCATGATGGCCAGATCAAAACCTGCCAAAGTTTCAGGTTCGGTTTCCAGAAAATCCTCGCACCGGTAGATGACATTTGCAAAACCTGCCAGCGTTTCCCGCTGTTTTTCCAGCAGAAACGGAGAGATATCAAGCATGGTGGCTTTTTTCACGGGGTCATGGCATGTGAGAATATCCTTCATAAGATAGCCGTAACCACCGCCGATTTCAAGAATGTGGCGGATCTTCAGCATGGGCAATAGGCAATCCAAATAATCATAGAGCAACTGTCCATAAGATTTATTCTTTTTGATAATTCTTCTGCAAGGACTGCCGGCAGGATTCAGGGCATTACTGACCGTAAGTTCCCAGCCCAGCGTTTCTATCCTATGAAGGTGATAATTCCTCGTAGAATTAAGATGATAGCTCATGTGGACGGCCTATCTTTTAAAAAGGGTGTTGATCTTTTTTTGATGTCCTATTTTTTGCCTTGACTGCCCTGTCCCGGCAATCCATAAATAAAGAAGTCACAGAAAATTTTTCGTGGCCACCTGACTGCGCAGCGCCAACTCAATCACATTGGCCAGCCGTGGATGCTGCTGCTTCCCGCCTGCTAATCATGACGTTTCGTGTGGAGGGGGTTTTCCGTTCCGTTTTGTTTTTCAGACTGTGCTAAGATGTTCCAGTTGCCGGTGAAAATCGAATCTCGATGCACTCGTAAAAAGTCCCAATTGTCACCATGAGCTTGTCGAAGGGTGAGCATAAATAATTGATATTACGTCATGGTTCGACAGAGCCTGTCCTGAGCCAGCCGAAGGGCTCACCATGACAAAACCCGCGAATTTTGACTTTTTACGATTTTGTCACTAACCCCCATGCCCGGGGCGGGNNTCAAGTCAAGCACGGAATGACGGCAAGGCGATTTAATCACAAATTCAAAGGTCTCATTTTGTCAATCTTGAAACGCTAAAAAAGGTTAGTGAGCTTGTCGAACTATGGTTATGATTTTTTCTGAGATGTTATTCCCAATTTTTCCATCTTTTTTTGGAAGGTATTTCTATTCACACCAAGGTACATGGCCGCCGCACTTTTTACATTATTGGAACGTTTCAAGGCTATTCTAAATAAACTCCTCTCCACCATGGACAATATATCCTTATATAGCTTGCTCTTATTTTCACCTGATGCGCACAAAACAGTCGCAATGTCTTCCAACTTCTTCTCTAAAATATCTTCCATAACAACAATTGGCGTTGGCTGACAATTATCAGTAATGGCGGCTATTGTGGCTTTTTTTGAGTCCATGTCCGGCAGTATTCCATATTGTCGTGTTTAAAAAATTAGGTTAAATTGGGAAAACTTCATGACAATAATAACCAAAATGACAACTGCAGCAAACCAACTTGAAACGATATCCGATATGCTTCTGATTGGATGCTCCATCTGGGTATGAACATCTTCTTCAACCTTTTCTGGACCGACATGTTCAATTATATGTCGCACAAGCTCATAAAATGACTCGTAGGTGTTTGATATGAAGTAAAACCCCTTCAGGGTTGTCAATAACAGATAAACCTTTTTTCTGATAATTACGATTCCGACGTGCGTGATATCTCCCCATGAAAGCTCCTTTCTTCTCGTGAATTTTCTTATCACGATCCCTTTATCTCCCATTGATACTTCGCGAGATAATGCCTCAAAGAAAGCCAGAGTCAGGGGAACAAAAATGACAAAAAGAACAACCTGTTCTGTAAGAGAACCTTTAAAGAACAAGGAAATTATTAGTAACAAAAGAAAAAGTAAAACATCGATACCCAGAGGAACCAATAAAGACTTTTTAATTTTATACGTATGTCCAGACATGTTCTACCTGCGGGCAAGAAATTTTATCCATGTTTTTCATGGTCTTTCCTAATAAACAGACCGCTTTTCCCTCCCTGTTTTTTGACCAATTTTATATCTGCCAAGATCATCTCCTTATCAGCAGATTTACACATATCATAGATGGTCAAGGCCGCAACGCCGGCCGCTGTCATTGCTTCCATTTCCACCCCTGTCCTTCCTATCGTTTTTACTGAAGCATTAATAGTAATTTCCCCCTTGTTAACATCGTTTTGAAAATCAATATTAATTCCTGTCAACTCGAGGGGATGACACATAGGAATAAGATCGCTAGTTTTTTTAGCCGCCATAATCCCTGCAATACGCGCCACACCGAAAACATCCCCCTTGGGAATTTTCCCTCCTACGATCAATGCAATTGTTTCCGGCTTCATGACGACTGTTGCCGTTGCCAAGGCCTCCCTATTGGTAGGATCCTTCTGCGAAATATCCACCATTTTCGCATAACCTTCTGCGCTAATGTGGCTTAATTTTGCCATATTGCATTTTCCATGGTTTTTCTAACACACGGGATGGGCATCCACTTAACACACCCTTTTTTCTTAAGTCAAGTGAGTTAAGGCATCCGCTGTTGATTATTCCCATAACCGCTATCAGCTTTTTAAACTATAAAAATCTAAAGTCAATTAAAAATAAAAAATGATGCACTCGTAAAAAGTCCCAATTGTCACCCTGAGCTTGTCGAAGGGTGAACATAAATAATTGATATTACGTCATGGTTCGGCAGGCTCACCATGACAAAGCCCACGAATTTTGACTTTTTACGATTTTGTCAAAAATGGCTCTTGACTAGATGTAGACTTACCCCAAAATAGTGGACACGGAATATCAGTAATTATAGGATAAGACAATAGGGGGTAGTGATATGCGTGGTAATAATGGTAGCCGATATGATGAAGCGTTTAAGCGAGAGGCCGTTC
>DHHR01000070.1 GCA_002403385.1 Syntrophaceae bacterium UBA4767
TGGAGGAAAAGCACATTCGCATCAGCATGGATGGCCGTGGCAGAGCTTTTGACAACATCATGGTCGAACGCCTCTGGAGGTCGGTCAAGTATGAAGAGGTTTATCTTCAAGGCTACGAAAAACCATCCGATGCCGTCAGGGGGTTAACAAGCTATTTCGAGTTCTATAACAACAAACGCTTACATCAGTCCCTGGGTTACAAACCGCCGGTGGATTTCTATCCTCCAGCTCAAAAGATAAAGGGAGGGTTGGCCTCGCCTCGCCTGAGCTTCGCATGGGCTCCGCTCGGCTCGGCCAACCACACATTAAATCAAAGAACAGAGCAGGCTCTTGAAATGCACCAAATACAACCCCATTTTTTGTCTTGACTTTGGGGAGTACCTCACTCTCAGGCGGCATTGTAATAACAGAACGAATTAATGGATTCTTCTTCAAAACACCTTCGGTGCCGTCAAACACGAGATAATCTATATCAGCTTGCGGGAAAGATTCTTTTATAGAAAGGACTATTGGTGTTGAGAGTAATACGTCACCCAAATACCTCAAAGAAACAATCAAGAAAGAAGAATCAGGCCGTACGTTGACCATCCGCTTTAAACCAACCTTCCATTTATCACTTTGTTATCCGCGATGCTCTCCTGAGAAAACCATTTCCATGGAGGAAAATTTCTGGCCACAGATAGAGTTATCCGTATTTTAAAATACGATTAGATCGAGACGATTTCCTCGAGGATGCTCATTTCGAGGCTCCCATCCATCAGCGGCCCGCTTTTAACGACAAAATCCGCAAATTGTGGACTGGCCGAATGCGCCTGAAGCGCCGCCATATCCCGGTAGCGTTCCATCACAATAAGGAGATCCGGATGGGCGCCATCCCTGTTGAGTGTGTAAGATAAGGTTCCCTCCTCCTTCCGTACATAGGGGATCAATTCCTTAAACAATTGAATGACCTCTTCCATTTTGCCTTCTTTAATTTTGAGTTTTGCAATTAATCCAACCATCTTTGCCTCCATATTTTGTTAAAAACAACGTATTCCCCTTTTGGGGATGATAGGATTATACAGCCGCCAAAGCCATTAAGACTTGCAATGATCGTGGTATAGCAATTTTACTGCCATCTTGCAATTTAAAATATACCTTTTCCTCAACCGCCTCCTTTGCAACAAATTGGTTTTGTGATAATTCAGAAAGGCGCTTTAAAATACCTTACTGTGTGGGAGCGAAAATTATGACCATCAAAAACGTGTTTTCTTATTTACTCATTTCCATCGCCATTTTAATTATCCCGATAAATACTTTTGCCAAATCACAACTGACAATTAATGCAAAATCCGCCATCATGATGGATACTCGCACCGGACGGGTCATTTACGAACAAAATGCCGACGCACCGATCCAGCCCGCCTCTATCACGAAATTGTTGTCCCTTTATCTGGTTTACGAAGCCCTTGCCGAAGGGAAGGCACACTACTCAGATAAAGTCAAGATCAGTGTAAAAGCATGGAAGACGGGGGGAACAAAGATGTTCGTTGAACTGGGAAATGAAGTTCCTCTATACGAATTGATGAAAGGGATGGCTGTTGTTTCCGCCAATGACGCAAGCGTGGCCGTGGCCGAGTATCTGGGCGGTGATGTGGCAATCTTTGTAAAGATGATGAACGATAAGGCCCATGAACTGGGACTTAGGCATAGTTGCTTCAAAAACCCCCATGGACTGCCCGCAAAAGGACAGTTCACAACAGCGCGAGATATACTGAAACTTTCCAGAGCCTACATCGAACGGTTTCCTCAGGCTTTGAGCATACATTCGATGCGGAGCTACACCTATCACAATATCACTCAACATAACCGCAACCTGCTTTTGAAAAGATGTCCCAATGTGGATGGCTTAAAAACGGGTTATGTGGCGTTGTCCGGTTATCATGCCGTTGTTACCGCAAAAAGAGGAGCGACTCGACTGATTGTCGTGGTCATGGGCGCAAAAACTCCACGCATCAGAACCAACGAAGCGCAGAAACTTCTTGAGGAAGGGTTCAAAATGGCGGCCTCTTCCTACGCAAGATAACATAAAAAAGGCGTTTTTCTGATGAATCATTTCATGCATCAAATCATATGTCAGACAACCTTTCTGATGGCCTTCTTTTGTTTTCTTTCTTCGGCTAATGTGTTTGCCGAAAACTTGTCGAAAGCCGCCGTAAGCTGTCGGCTTGAAGAAAAGCTTCTTGTTTCCCTAGGCCGATCATCTACGCTTATTGTCGAGAACGAAAAATTGATCATCCCTGCCGCCGCTCTAAATCGATTTTATCGGCAGTGGGTTTATTGTCTTGCCTGGATGGAAAACTACAAACCCATCACTGCGGTGGATACCCTACTTAAGATCCTTCATGATTCAGAATCAGAGGGGTTAAACCCTGAAGACTATCACTTGGAAAAAATCAGAACGTTAATCCGCGATCTGAACAAAACACAAGAGCCTGCATTATTTGACATTGAAAAGACCGTTAATCTCGATATCCTCTTGACGGACGCCTTTTTAGGTTATGGGTCCCATTTACTTTCTGGACGAATCAATCTCAACGCACTCTATAGCCCAAAATACAAGCCCAAATTGGAGGAATGGCTGCTTGAGCCATTCCTCGATGCCCTTGAGCAAAATAATGTGGAAGCCTTCCTGACAAGTCTTGCTCCTGCACACCCCGCCTACACGCGCTTGAAGCAAGCAATAAAGCGTTATCGAGCTGCCGCCGAAAACGGCGGCTGGCCAATTATTGCCCAGGGCTTCAAAAGGGGAGAGCGTCATCCCGATATTGCCCTGCTCAAGACACGCCTAATGATTTCCGGCGATCTGGATATCCTTGGGGAAGGAGAAAATGACCTCTTCGATGAGAATCTGGAAAGAGCGATCCAAAACTTTCAAAAACGGCACGGTATAAAGGAGCATGGAACCTTAGACAAGGAAACCATAGAAGCCATGAATATCCCCGTAGCCGGCCGCATCCGGCAGATGGAACTCAATATGGAACGCTGGCGCTGGATGCCCCATGATTTAGGAAATCGATATGTCGTTGTAAACATTCCGGCTTTTGATTTAAATGTTTTCGAGGGAGAAAAAGCCATCATGCATATGCGTGTGATACTGGGAAACCGCCTGCAACGCACACCGCCTCTGAGCAGTAAAATCAACGCTATAGAGTTGAATCCGTTCTGGAAAATCCCCATGAGCATTGCCAAAAACGAGGTTCTTCCCATTTTGAAGAAAGATCCGTCTTATCTGATGAGAGAAAATATCCGAATCTATAGTGACTGGACTAACCAAGCCCGGCGACTCGATCCTAGGACGATCCGCTGGAAACAAATTACGCCGGAAAGATTCCCCTACCGGCTGGTACAGGCTCCTGGTCCGTCCAACCCCCTCGGGCGGATAAAATTTTTATTACCCAACGAATTCGATGTTTATATTCATGATACTCCCTCAAAGCATCTTTTTCAAAGAGATGCCCGCGCCTTCAGCCATGGGTGTATTCGCATCGAAAGGCCTCTTGAACTGGCTTACTACCTCCTTAAAAACAATCCCAAGTGGTTAGATAGAATCGAAGAATGGATCAAAAAAGGAAAAACGAAAAGGATCATTGTCCCGGAGCCGATTGACACACATATTGTGTACTTTACAGCATGGGTTGAGCCTAATGGCGCAATCCAGTTCCGACCGGACATCTACGGAGCCGATGCCACCCTGGATTGGGCGCTTAGTAATCGGCAATTTTTGGCAAATTAATGTAAAGGATAAGGGAGCAAACCTGATCTATTTTGCAGAAAGGCGCGCCGCATCCAGGGTATTTTTCAGCAGCATGGCAATTGTCATAGGGCCGACCCCGCCGGGAACGGGCGTAATGTAAGAAGCCTTTTCGGCAACTTCCGTGAAATCCACATCCCCCGCCAGGCGCCCATCGTCAAGTCTGTTGACCCCCACGTCGATAACCACGGCGCCGGCCTTAACCATATCGGCCTTTATCATTTCCGGCTTCCCCACCGCGGCAACAAGGATATCCGCCCTCTTCGTAATCTCGGATAAATGAATGGTTCTGGTATGACATACCGTGACAGTGGCGTGATGGGCAAGAAGAAGCAACGCCAGGGGCTTGCCTACAATGTTGCTGCGCCCCACAATGACGGCTTCCTTGCCTTCTATGGTTATACCGCTGCGCTTGATAAGCTCAACGATTCCTTTTGGTGTGCATGCAACGTGGGCAGGATTCCCTGCCAGAAGACGGCCCATATTGTAAGGGTGGAATCCATCCACATCCTTCCGGAAATCAATAGCCTCGATAATTGTGTCGGGATTGATATGAATGGGAAGGGGAAGCTGCACCAAAATGCCATGAATCTCCTTTTCGCTATTGAGCCCTGCGATAACCTCGAGGAGATCTTTTTCTTTGGCATCAGAAGGAAGCCTGTATTCTCTGGACAGGAAGCCTACCTCCGCACAGGCGATACCCTTGCGCTTGACATACACCAGAGAAGCGGGAGCTTCCCCAACCAGCACAACGGCAAGCCCCGGAACAACGCCCTCTTTTTCCTTCAGCTCCATGGCCTGCGTTTTAACTTCTTTCCTGATATCCGCCGCTATCTTGTTTCCGTCAATGATAAAAGCCATGGCCCTTCCCGATAGAGATTTTGCTATACAATTTTCCATGTCGTTTCTGTGGGGGTATCTTTCAATACCACGCCCTTTTCGGCAAGCCTTTGCCGGATTTCGTCTGCTCTTCCCCAATCTTTAGCCCATCTTGCCTCACGCCGTTGCTTAATCAGATGCTCAATTTCGGCGATATTAATGCCTCTTTTACGGGCCTCACGATCATTGTCCTGTTTGAAATATACGTCAGGATCTTCCATAAAGAGACCCAAAACCATGCCCAGTTCCCTAATCTTTTTCCAAGAAAACCTGAGAACAAAACAGGTTTCAGCCTTAGGAAAGCATCGGGATTCAGCCATATAAGCATTTATAAGTCTCACGCCATCAAAAATATGTCCGATCCCTCTGGCAGTATTGAAATCATCATCCATCGCTTCAACAAACTTTACGGGAAGGGCTTCAAGCTGTTCAAACACGTTTCTGTGCTTTTCGGAAAGCATATCGGCAGTGATTTCGGCATGCGCTTCACAAGAAACAAGAAAATCTTTCATCGCCTTCAGCGTTGTATAAAATCTCCCCATGCCTGTCCGGGCTTCGGAAAGCGATTTATCTGAAAAATCTACAGGGCTTCGATAGTGGCTCTGAAGCATGAAAAGTCGGATGACCTCGGCGTGGTAATTTTTCAGCATCTCCGAAATCGTGCAGACATTGCCCAAGGACTTGGACATCTTTTCGTTGTTTATCTTAACAAATCCATTGTGAAGCCAATAATGAGCCATGGGTTTGCCCGTTGCACCTTCCGACTGCGCTATTTCATTTTCATGATGGGGGAAGATAAGATCCTCGCCGCCGCCATGAATGTCAAATGTTTCTCCCAAGAATTTCTGACTCATTACGGAACACTCAATGTGCCACCCTGGCCTGCCGTGCCCCCAGGGGCTTTCCCACCATGGTTCTCCTTCTTTGCTGGCCTTCCACAATGCAAAATCAAGAGGATTTTGCTTTTTTTCGTTTACATCCACCCTGGCTCCGGCGAGCATATCTTCCAGGCTCCGACCGGAAAGCTTTCCATAATCCTTAAATCTCTCCACAGAAAAAAAGACGTCCCCATCCACCACATAGGCCAAGCCCTTTGCCAGCAATTTTTCGATCAGCTCGATCATGCCGTCAATATGCTCCGTGGCCCGTGGTGTTACTGTCGGTTTGGCAATCCCCAATGCAGCCATGTCTTCATCATGCGCTTTGATGTAACGGTCTGAGATTTCAAAAATATCGGTATGTTCCGCTTTTGCCTTGTTGATGATTTTGTCTTCTACATCGGTGAAATTCTTTACAAATGTTAAATCATACCCCAGATAACGAAGATACCGCGCCATAACGTCAAACACCACAGCCGAGCGGGCATGCCCCACGTGGCAGACATCATAGGCCGTAATGCCGCATACATAAAGACCAACCTTCCCCTCGCGGGTGGGTTTAAAAACCTCTTTCCGTCCGGCAAGGGTATTGAAAATTCGCAAAGCCATAAGATACCTCTGGAAAGGCAAAAACTACGGAAAAAGAGAAACAACGCCCAGTCCCGTTTCCTCAGGAAAAC
This sequence comes from Syntrophaceae bacterium UBA4767, assembly GCA_002403385.1. Lineage (GTDB taxonomy): Bacteria > Desulfobacterota > Syntrophia > Syntrophales > UBA4767 > UBA4767. Next base: position 6,231 of record DHHR01000070.1, read on the forward strand.
CACAGACGATATTCATGTTCTGGATGGCTTGACCGGAAGCGCCTTTGATGAGATTGTCAATTGCGGAAACAATGATGACCATATTTGTTCTTGTATCCACAGTTACTCCGATATCACAATAATTCGAGCCTCTTACGAAAGAGATGTTGGGAAAGGTTCCTGTTTTGTAAATGCGGATAAACTTTTCGTCATGGTAGAACGTCTTGTAGAACTCTGTCAGCTGAGCCGGCGTGCATTTCTTTTTGAGCGGCGCATAAATGGTGCTCAAGATGCCCCGACTTATCGGCAAAAGATGGGGTGTGAAGGATACCTTGATCTTATGGCCGGCCAGCACACTGAGTTCCTGCTCCATTTCCGGTAGGTGGCGATGTCGACCACCTACCTTATAGGGCTGGAATCCTGACGCAACTTCACAGAATAACGAACCGATCTGCGGCTCCCTTCCCGCTCCACTGACACCTGATTTGGAATCTACAATGATGGATGTCTCATCAATCCAGTTTCCTTTTAAGACGGGCGCCGTACCCAGTATCACGCTTGTCGGATAACACCCCGGATTGGCGACAAAATCCGCTTTTTTTATAGAATTTCGGTATAACTCAGGAATTCCATAGACAGCTTTTCTTAAGGCCTTTGGCGCCGAGTGTTTTTCATACCATTTTTCGTAGAGCTTCACATCCCGCAGGCGAAAATCGGCGCTCAAGTCAACGACCTTTTTGCCTGCCTTCAAAAACACAGGCGCCGCTTGCATGGATGTTCCGTGAGGGAGAGCCAGAAAGACCACGTCAACCATCTTGGCGACTTCCTCTGCGGATGCATCCATATAGGACAAATCGGTCAAATCAGTAAACGCGGGATAGACATCCGCGACCGGTGTCCCTTTAAATCGCCTGGACGTCACCGCCTCAAGTTTGACCTTGGGGTGACCTATAAGGAGTCTTAAAAGTTCTTGCCCCGTATAGCCGCTGGCTCCATATATACCTACCTTTACCATCTTCACTGCCTAACCGAATTGATGAACGCCACAAAAAAAAAGAGGAGCCATAAAGGCCCCCCGGATATTATCTTTTAGAAAATTGAAACCGTTTCCTGGCCCCGGGCTGGCCGTACTTTTTCCTTTCCTTGACCCTGGCGTCTCTTGTCAAGAATCCCGCTTTTTTCAGCGCCGCTCTTAAACTTCCTTCATATTCCACGAGGGCCTTTGAAATACCGTGTTTAACAGCGCCTGCCTGCCCTGAGGCTCCGCCGCCCGAAACATTAACGAAAACATCAAATTTGCTCCTTTGGCCTGTCATTTCCAGCGGTTGCATGATAATCGTTCTAAGGCTGTCTCTCGTAAAATAATCATCAAAATTTCTCTTATTAACGAGCAGGACGCCGCTTCCTTCCTTCATGTACACCCTCGCAACGGCGCTTTTTCTTCTACCTGTAGCATAGTAACGTTTTTCCGCCATAATCATCTCCAAATTCGCATCGTCAAATTAATGCTTCCTATATTTCTAGCGCCTTAGGGCACTGAGCTTCGTGGCAATGAGCCCCACCCGCATAGATCTTGAGTTTTCTCAACATCTGCCTGCCGAGGGAATTTTTCGGCAACATGCCCCTGACAGCTATCTTCAAAAGGTCTTCCGGTTTTTCCTTGAGCATTTTACCTGCGCTTGTTGCCTTTAATCCTCCTGGATAGCCGGAATAACGATAATAGATCTTATCCGTAAGTTTCTTGCCCGTAAGTAAAATCTTCTGGGCATTTACAACAATGATAAAATCACCCGTATCTACATGAGGGGTATAGACAGGCTTGTGCTTGCCGCGCAGGCGCTTCGCAATCTCACTGGCAAGCCTTCCCAGCACCTTGCCTTCCGCATCAACGACGTACCAATCCCTCTTTATATTATCTTTTTTTGCGACATACGTCTTCATAAAAACCACCACATTTTAAAAAATTGAAGGGGTAGAATATACAATCATGCAATAATTGTCAAGAAAAAACTGGGCATAAATTATTAGTTGCATAACATTGCATTAATACATGCAAAGAAGGTGATTGACAAGTTTTAAGAGATGAATTAGTAATTTTCAAATATTTGCCTAATCCTGATTTTTCAGGAGCGGGGGACCCAATTTTTCTCCGGGGCGCATCGCTACGGCGTAGGGTAGCCTCTTCGACCCGAGCCCTTCAGCTAACTTCGTAGGCTTCGATGAGGAGAACCTTCCGGAAGATGTCCGGGATGATTATTCTCCCCTAAAAATCTTCGGAGGTTTTTTATGTCGTCACCAAGTTCTGAAAATGACGCTGACATTGAGTCACATGAAAAACACCGCCATGAGTGGCTGAATAAAAAGGTTTTCTTACTTGCCATCGGTTCCATAGGCATCGTCTTTGGCGATATAGGAACAAGCCCTCTTTATGCTATAAAAGCATGTTTTTATGGAAAACACTCGATTAACCCTGACACAACAAATATTCTGGGGGTTTTATCTCTTATTTTTTGGTCGATGGTCATCGTTGTCAGTATTAAGTATGTCTCCTGTATCCTTACAGCCGACAATAAAGGCGAAGGCGGCATTTTCGCGCTGGTCAGTCTTTTAAATAAACCTGATAAAAGCCTCTCCCGTTTTTTAAGATACATCCTTTTGCTTGCAGGAATTGTCGGCGCGGGGCTCCTTTACGGAGATGGTGTCATCACTCCTGCCATATCCGTTCTTTCCGCAATCGAAGGGTTGGAAGTCGCTACCAAGGCCGCAACACCTTTTGTTTTGCCCTTGACATGCATTATACTTATCCTGCTTTTCTCATTGCAACGCAGGGGTACCGCTCGTATTGGAAATTTGTTTGCTCCGATTATGATGCTTTGGTTTCTTTCCATCGGTATCTTCGGTATATTGCAGATTATACATGAGCCTTCAGTATTTTACGCCATCAATCCGCTATACGCTTTCGATTTTTTTGCCAACAACAGACTGCACGGCATGGTGGTATTGGGATCGGTTGTTCTTTGCATCACCGGTTGCGAAGCTCTCTATGCCGATCTTGGACATTTCGGCAGGGGTGCCATCAGACTTTCATGGTTTTCGTTCGTTTTTCCCGCATTGCTATGCAATTATTTCGGTCAAGGTGCTCTATTGCTTGGGCAGCCCGAAATGAATGTCAATCCCTTCTATAATATTGTGCCGGCGGCAATGCTATATCCTATGATCGGTCTTTCAACTGCCGCCACGGTAATAGCTTCTCAAGCGCTGATATCAGGCGCCTTTTCACTCACACAACAGGCGGTACAGTTGGGTTTTTATCCACGCGTTAGGATCATTCACACCTCAAGCGAGATGCAGGGACAGATATACATTCCCTCCGTAAACTATGCCTTGATGGTTGCCTGCATCGTTATGGTCATCGGCTTCAAGGAATCCGGAGCGCTGGCCGGCGCTTATGGCATCGCTGTCACGGGGACCATGATAATTACAACTGTTCTCTACCTTCTTGTGCTTGTTCACATCCGTAATTGGCCCTTCTGGAAAGTCATTCCTCTCCTTGCAATATTTCTCGCCTTTGATATTGCTTATATAATCGGCAATACCTTCAAAATTGCCGATGGAGGATGGGTGCCTATTTTTATTGCCGCCATTATAGCAACAGCTATGACCACATGGAAAAAAGGACGGACAGAGCTCTATAAAAATTTAATAGGATCAAGATTCCCGTTGGAAAGCTTTTTGGCTGAATTGCCCAAAAGTCATATTCTACGTGTGCCCGGAACTGCCGTATTCATGACATTATCACCGGTAGGAACTCCGCCGACACTTCTACACCACGTAAAACATAATCACGTATTGCATGAAAAAGTAGTCCTCCTTTCCATCATAACCACAGATACCCCGACGGTGCCTGCCGGTGAACGAATCAAACTGACTGATTTGGGGCAGGGTTTTTACCGCGTTGAAGCTTTCTTCGGTTTTATGCAAAAACCTAATGTGCCGCAGATTATGAAAATCGTTGCTCAGCACGGACTGGTTACCGATCCGATGGCCACTACCTTTTACCTGGGCAGGGAAACTCTTCTTACCAGCGGAAAATCAAAAATGATGCGGTGGCGCAAGGCATTTTTTGCTTTTATGTCCAGAAATGCAGGGAATCCCACTTTTTACTTCGGAATTCCGGCCAACAGGGTCGTTGAGCTTGGCTCACAAATAGAACTATAATTTTTCATTTCCAACTATACAGAAACAATTCTATCTTTCTAATCTAGATATTAAGAAACCTGGCGTTTTGAAAGGCGCTTTCAACTTTGTCGGCATTCTAGGCGCTTAAGCCGAAAGCGGTGCGGATGTCGGAAGTAGGCCTTGAATATTTAAGCAAGATATCGACCGTTATGATGATAAAAAAATGGAAATGGCTGTATTTGCCGTTGTGGTTGTATTCTTTTCAGCTTTCTTTCATGTCGTAGACGTACTCGGCAATATTCTGGCAATGGTCGGATATCCTTTCCAGATGGATCAACATTTCAATGAAAATAGGGCCTGCCTCGGCCTGGCAAATCCGCTTGTGAAATCTGACCAGATGTCTTTCCCTCGCCTCTTTTACCTTTTTATCAATATCCTCTTCCCGTAATGAGATGTTCCAAATTTTTTTCTCATCACGGCGCTCGATTAATAAAGCAGATTCTCGAAGATTTTCCGATACCAAGCGGGTGATTTCCTGCAATTCCATTTTGCCCCACTCCGTAAAGACAATGCGGCGTTGATGCTTGTCCCGTGATAGCTTAACCAGATATATGGCATGATCAGCAATTCTTTCAATGTCATCAACCATCGCCGTATAGACAAAAAGTTTTTGTGAAAGAGCGGAGGAAAGCTGGTAACAGGAAATCTTCCTCAGATAACGAACTATCTCGGTCCTTAGATTATCAACGACCTGTTCTATGTAGATTAAATTACGCCTTGTCACCTCACGGTATTGTTCGATTGAGCCTAAACTTTCAGCAACCATCATACGCGCCAGAGCGATTTCCCTCTCCAGCTCTTTTCTGACACATTCCAGCCCTTTGATGGAATTAGAAACCAATTTTTCATCCAAGTATTCCGGCCAGAGGGGTAGGATTTCCTCCTGTCCGGGAATCAATTTTTCCATCATAGCGGCAAAGGGCTTAAGAAGAAAAATAAAGACAAACGCAATTAAAACGTTAAACAGAAAGTGAGCTAGAACAATTTGCTGGGCCGCACTTGATGATATGCTTTTCAGCATCACAATAAACACGGGGAGCATCAATAACCCGATAAGCGCGCCGAAGCATTTAAAAAGCAGGTGAGACACTGCCGCCCGCCTGCCGGCGACGGTTGTTACAGCGCTGGCTAAAAGCGCCGTTACGGTGGTCCCAATATTCGCGCCAAAAACAATAGGCAGCGCATTTTCAATGGTCACCAGGCCCTGTTGGGCCAAAATAATCAGGATACTGATGGGAATGACAGACGCATGGATAATTCCCGTAAAGATCATGCCAATGGCTAAACCGATGATGGGATTTTTCGTTTCTTGAAAGAAACGGATAAAACCGGGATGATCCTTCAGCGGCGCTGTGGCAATAGACATCAGACTCAGCCCGAAAAAAATCATGCCGAAATAAAAGATAACTTCACCAACGATCTTCCCTTTTTCCTTTGCCGTAAACCACAATAGGCCCCCGCCGATGATAAAAGCAGGAGAAAAATCAGATAACTTCCAGACAACAAGCTGGACCGTGAATGTCGTGCCGATATCCGCGCCTAAGATGATCCCAAGGGAATGATAAAAGGTTATAACACCGGCGCTCACCATGCCGATGATCAAAACCGTTGTGGCGGAACTACTCTGAAAAAAAATCGTTGAAATCATGCCCGTCAGGAGCCCATAAAGAGGTTTCTTGACGGCATACTTTATGTAGCCGCGGATCCGGGCAGTAAACAAACGCTGCACTTCCTGGCTCATTCGAATCATGCCGAATAAGAATAAAACAATTGCGGCGGCAAAAAGAAGGATTTCTTTTATCATCAAGCTCTATATCTTCTCCCCGCAAGAATCACCGTTTCTGATTCTACTTTCATGTTGAAGATGAACAAAAATCTTTCAAGCCACCTTTAGAGACCTTTGAATTTGTGATTAAATCGCCTTGCCGTCATTCCGTGCTTGACTTGAGCCTGCCCCGTACTCGATACGGGGGAATGCAGTGTTTTCAAGCCGTTATAGATTCCGCCCCGATTTTCATCGGGGTGACGCGTCGGAATGACGTGAGGGGCCGTTTTTCAAAGGTCTCCTTTAATACTCATATCCACTGTATATAACGGACATGACCGGCAGCGGGGATTTTTTGCGCAGAATAATTTTCCTGTATTTACCAGCAAGGCGTGGTATTGATTGTATAGATAAACATCGCGGGGAAGACGCTTCATGAAAAGCATTTGAATATCTGTATAGCTAGCCTTCTCATTTATGAAGCCATGCCGGAGCAAAATTCTTCTTGTATAGGCATCGACAACGAATATCGGTTTGCAACCAGCATACAATAAAATACTGTCCGCCGTCTCCGGCCCTATGCCATCGATCTGAAGGAGCTTGCCTCGGAGTTGCCAAAGGTCCTCCGCAAACATCTCTTCCAGACTCCCTTTGTACCTTTCGTATAGAAAGCGAACAAAAGCCTTCAATCTCCGCGCTTTGAGCCGATAAAACCCTGACGATCGGATGGCATCGGCGAGGAGTTCATTTTCCGTAATTAAAAGTTCCTCTGGAGAAAGGAGATTTCGGGTTTTTAGTTCATGGATCGCCTTCTCGACATTTCGCCATGCGGTATTCTGCGTCAGTACCGCTCCAACAATAACTTCAAAAGGAGAATCCGCCGGCCACCACTTCAGGTCTCCGAAGAAGGCATCCAATTTCCTATAAATGGACAAGAGCTCCCGTTTCGTATCCACCGGCAGTCTGCTTTTTACGGCATGAAATGCCGTTACTTTCGCAAGGTCACAAAAAACGTGGTTTTGTCCCTCTTAATCAACAGCAATACACGACTTTTTGCTTTTTTGCCTGAAATTTCTCTAAGGTAGTCTCTTGTAGATTTGATCCTAACCTTATCGACCCGAAGAATAATATCCTGAACCTGAATGCCTACATCATCCGCGGCGCTGCCTTCTTCCACGGAGACTACAACAACACCACTTCCCGCCGAAACGCCAAGATATTGAGCTATCTCAGGCGTAATATCCCGGACGCCTATACCAAAGTATTTGCCCATTTCCTTTTTAGTAGCCGCAAGTTCCGCTCTTTCCTTTCTTTCACCAACGACTACCCTGAATGTCATTTCCTTCCCATCCCGAAGCGCCTTTACCTCAATTCTATTTCCGATATGGAAAGCGGCTACCGTCATCAACAGTTCATGGCTGTCCTTTATTTTCTTGCCGTTAATTTCAGTTACAATATCACCAATTTTCAAGCCGGCCTTGTGAGCGGGATCTCCTTCGAAAACATCGGTTATCAGCGCGCCACTAGCATCTTTTTTCTTGAGACTACGCGCGATATCCTCTGTAATGTCCTGAACGGAAACGCCTAACCACCCGCGGCTGACTTTTCCTTTAAACTTAAGATCGGGAAGGATGCTTTGGGCCATACTGATGGGTATAGCAAACCCAATCCCCTGCCCATGGGCTACAATGGCTGTATTGATTCCAATGACCTTGCCTTCCATATCAAACAGGGGCCCACCGCTATTGCCCGGATTGATGGAAGCATCCGTTTGAATAAAATTGTCATAGGGGCCGGCGCCGATGACACGTCCCTTCGCGCTCACAATTCCAGCCGTGACGGTCTGTTCCAACCCAAAAGGATTGCCGATGGCTAAAACCCACTCCCCAACACGCAGCTCATCCGAGTTTCCTATTTCCACAACGGGAAGGCTGCCCTCCGGTTTTATTTTAATCAGAGCAATATCCGTCTTAGGATCCTTCCCGATGACTTTGGCCTCATACTCTTTATCGTTTGACAGTTTTACGGCGATCTTATCGGCCTGTTCAACAACATGATTGTTCGTAAAGATATATCCATCGGAACTGATGATAAAACCGGAGCCGAGGCTTCTCTGTTTAAACTTTCTTCGGGGTGTGGGGCCAAAAAACCGGTCAAAAAAATCGTCCCCGCCGAAGAAGCGGTCCAACGGTGAACCAAATGAATCAAGCCCCCCCGTTTCGATTGTTTTAGTCGTACTGATATTGACAACCGCAGGTTTGAGCCTGTCGGCCAGATCCGCAAAAGACGCTGGCGTGAATTGAGTTTCCCTCCTGGTTCCAGCAGTGGCAATCTGCACATCCGGACCTACAGAAAAAAAGGAAGAACGCAAAACTTCTATAAAAGAAATCAAGAAAAAACCGATCAGAAAAGCCAGCAAAAACATCAGAAAGGTTTTTCTGTTCTTATTATCCTCTCCCATACATGCCCTCCACAATTAGACGCCCATGTTTAGACTGCATTGATTTCGCAAAAACCACTTTAAAATACAAGGATATCGGCGAAACTGCCTTTCCATCAGCGATTATGTTGTTATTTTTGAAAGCTAATATAAGTATTCACATTTATTTGTCAACATTTTCCGCTCATCAAGGGAAATATTTTCTATACAGCCATAAGGTTACTACTCCCGTTTGACATGATTAGTCAACCGACCGATCTTTTCAATTTCGATGGTAATGACATCGCCATCCCGCAAAAAGATGGGAGGCTGCCTGGTAAAACCTACGCCTTCCGGGGTGCCCGTGAGAATAATCGTACCGGGAAGCAAAGTCATAGACTGACTCAAGTGGCTGATTATCTCAGGCACAGAAAAAATCATATCTCCTGTTGAAGAATCCTGGAGGATCTGATCATTAAGAATCGTGCGTATACGGAGATTTTGTGGGTCTCCCAATTCATCCCCTGTAACGATGCAAGGCCCTAACGGGCAGAATGTGTCAAAGCTCTTCCCCCGAACCCATTGTTTCTTTTGCTTCTCGATCTGCCAGTCTCTCGCGCTGATATCGTTGGCGCAGGTATAACCCAAAATACAATTTACCGCATCCCTGACAGAGATGTTCTTCACTTTTTTTGCAATGATGACGGCCAGTTCCGCTTCGTAGTCCACCTTTTCCGGGCCGATCTGGGGAAGCAGGATCGGCTCGTCAGGGCCAATAACACTGGAGGTAGCTTTTATAAAAAGGACCGGCATCTCCGGATAAGATATCTTTGTTTCATCTGCATGTCGGCGATAATTTAAGCCCAGGGCAAGGATATTGGCAGGAACAATCGGAGCCAGTATGTGTTTTATCTTTTCTGAACGCGATGAAACCTTAAAATTACCAAGCACATCGCCCTGTATAACATGCGCTTGTCCAAAGCTCGCAGGGTCATAAGCCCCGTATATGATCTTATTTTTTTCAGTCAAAAAACGAATAATCTTCATCTGACCTTCCCCCCTACAGTCTTTTTATCACCGAAGTTTGAAATATCGGCGCATCTCCAAAGATATTGAAGTTTGCACTTCTATCCGATGTATGCTATCCTTATAACGTTTATCTTGATCATTATCAACAGCGGTGAGATATCTTAATGGACACGGCTATAGAATACATCGGCAGAACGAGCCTCAATTTTTTTAAAACCGTACAGGACAATCTTAGTTTTTCCATAAAAGTCATTGCTGGGATGCTCAATATAAGATCCTATAACCCCGCAATGAGAAAGGTGCTGGTTAATCAAATATACTTTACATCTGTGCAAATCTTGCCGCTGTTTATTGTCGCTTCCATCATCTTCGGCACTCTGATTATCGGCATTATTTTTCAAGTAATCAAGAATATGGGGTTGGCAAATTACATGGGGCATCTGCTCATAGGTTTTGTGGTCACAGAATTATCACCGATTATTGCCATGTTGCTGATTGCCCTACGCTCCGGCTCCGCGATCAATGCGGAAATTGCCGTGATGAAAGTCAATAACGAAATGAAAACACTGGAAATGTTCAACATTGATGATATCAACTACTTGTACATGCCGAGAATTATAAGCGGCATCATCTCCATCATCCTTCTGAGCAGCCTTTTTTCTATTTTATTGTTGCTAAGCGGTTCGTTGTTCGCAAAATTCATGTTTGGCATGAGTGTCGCCGGGTATGCTAATGTTTTGTCAAGTTCCGTTCTATTCTCTGATATATTGATTTTGTTTTTAAAGTGTTGCATTTTCGGCTTTTTTATTACATTGATTCCCATCCGTTCGGGTTTGGACGCTTCAAATGAGTTGACAAGTATCCCCATCGCTGTTTTACATGGGATGGTGAGGGTTTTCATCGCCGTTATCTTCATTGAGGTGCTGTCATTAATCATAAGATTCATCTGAAGTTTTTTGAAAGCGAAGCATTTCTCGAAAAGGAATTGGCTGCTTTCATAGCGAATAATAAGGCGCATCTGGGCATGGTTGCTTTGGATGCGCCTCTTATCTCTAATCTGGAGGTGTGGGCAAACATAGCGCTGGTCAGACAATATCACCGGAATTCGTCCGGGCGTGATGCCGAGCAGGAAGTTACTCAGTATCTGCGGAGGTTTCATCTGGAAAGCATCAAGAACAAAAGAAACTCAGCTCTAACGGATAAGGAGCGGTTCTGTGTCATGCTCATAAGAGCGGCTATGGTTGATCAGGCCGTAGTCGTTATCGACAGGCCGGCCAAGATTATGCCGGATATGGAAAACAGTCAATTTATCTATGATGCTTTAGAAAAAATCGACGATCTATTTAACGAGTGTTACATTTTTGATTATATTTGGCATAAGGACAGATATTAATGCCCAGAAAAATTGAATTTAAGGTTGGTTTATTTGTAACAATCACAACCCTGCTTATCGTAGCGTCCCTGGCTTTCATAGCTTATAAAAAGGGCGTATTTACGCATGTCTATACCTACACACTTTCCGCAACTTCAGGAGATGGGCTCACGGAAGGCCTGCCCGTCGAATTTTCCGGCTTTAAGATTGGCCAGGTGTATTCTCTGGAACTCAGCGACGATGGCAGCGTATCTGTTAAGATAAGAATCCCCCAGCGGCATGCTAAGTGGATAAGAAATGATAGCGCTTTCACCCTCGACAGGCCAATAATCGGTTCTGCGCGCATAGTTGTCACCACCCCAAACTTAAACAGTCCGGAATTACCACCAGAGAAAGTTGTGCCACTGGTTAGGCTCGACAGTATCGATGAATTGATTAAAACCATGCAGCCCATCATTCAAAAAATCGACCGTACGGCAACAAACATAGAAAAAACGACCGCTGCCTTTGCAGGGAAAAAATCCCTTGTTGAAATGGCCATAGGAAAGAAGGAAAGTGTAGATGCCCTTTATGAAAGTATAAACAAAACGAGAGATATACTCACAAAAGTAGATAAAATAACCGCAAAAACCGATGAAAAACTCTATGGCGACGCCGGCCTTCTTGCACAGGTCAGCGCTATTTTAAAGGATCTTATCGGAAAATTAAAAAAACTCGATACAACCATAGATAATGTCAACAAAATCACCTCCAACGCGGCAGACTCGACAGAAGACCTGGGAAAAACCAAGGCGGAACTGGATGCCATGATCCAATCCCTCGGGGATCTTGTCAAGGAGATTGACAGGAGAATACCGTTTAAAAAAGAACCCAGGATGAAGCTTCCATGAAAAGAATCACGCTCTTGTGCATATTCTGTATTGTTTGTATCGGGTGCGTCGGTTCGAAGCCCATACCCAATTGGACCTATTCAGGTTTCAATAATCTGGAAGGTTTCAAGACAAATTATCTGACTGGTCAGGAAAAAATTGCTGAAATGTACTTCCAAAAAGCCACGGAAGAAATCAAAAAAAGCGGCAAGTTAAAGCTTCTGGCTATGGCTTACTTGACCAGATACGCTATAGAAGTTGCCGTCCTTGAGGAATTTAACGACAGCCACTACTTGCGTATTGATGCGGCTGATTCGGATCCGCAAAATAGAAGCTATTATCTTTTGTTAAAGGGCAAAACGGCTCGTCTCAACGAGACGGATATTCCCAAACAGTATCGTTCCCTCTTGAAGGCTATACAGATGGGAAATGAAGCGGCATGGGCTGATGAAACAAATAAAATCAATGATCCCGTCTCGAAACTGATTGCCATAGGCATTATCACGAGATATTATGCGGCCGATGAGGCTGTTTTAAATATAGCCATCGAAACGGCATCGCGCAACGGCTGGAAAAAAGCCCTTCTAGTCTATCTTGAAAAACTCAGATTACTTTATGAAGCAAAGGGCATTCATGAAAAAGCCCGCAAAATTCAACAACAAATTCAATTGATCAACCATTAAAAACCCATCGAACTAATGAAATTTACCATTGCAATCGCGTCTTCACACCGTGGGCCATGAGGTAATTTTTGATTTCCGGGATGGTGTAATGCCTATAGTGGACCATAGAGGCAATAAGCGCGGCGTCCGCCTTTCCATTCGTCAAAATCTCCAAAAGATGTTCAGGCTTCCCTGCTCCGCCGGAGGCAATAACCGGTATTCTAACTGCTTCCGATATCATCCGGGTGAGGGACAGTTCGTAACCGTCTTGCGTCCCGTCGGCGTCAATGGAATTCAAACAAATCTCCCCCGCACCCAGATTCTGGGCTTCCTTCGCCCACCAAAGAGCATCCATGCCAGTATATCTGCGCCCTCCGTGAATAACAACCTCATAACCAGAAGGTGTTTTTGCTGTTTTTTCTACTTTCTTAACGTCCATTCCCAGAACGATACACTGGCTGCCAAAGGCCTTGGCCCCTTCAGAAATCAGCGGGAAATTCTGGACGGCTTCTGAGTTTATGCTGATTTTTTCCGCTCCGGCCAGGATTGCCTGCCTCATATCATCCACGCTACGGATGCCCCCACCAACGGAAAAGGGAATGAAAATCGTTTTGGCGACTCGCCTGACAACATCGATCATAATGTCACGACCTTCCGCAGAAGCCGTTATATCGTAAAACACAATTTCATCAGCGCCCTGTTCATAATATTGCCGCGCCGCATCCACGGGATCGCCGATATCAATATTATTCTTAAATTTGATGCCCTTTGTCAGCCGCCCGTCACGCACATCCAGGCAGGGAATGATTCGTTTACTAAGCATTTCCACCACTCCAACAGCAAAAATTCGATAAAATTTGCAATCCAGGTTTTCCACTTTTTTCGGGATGAAATTGCACAGCCACCAGGTTTTTATGGGCGATGGCGGAACAAAAAGAATTTCCATAATCGGTCAAGCCAATAATCCAACGATTATCCGCCGGCGCCGGATAATAGGAGTGGACAAAATAAAATTCAGCATCTTCCGGCAAGTTACGGAAAACGGGGTGATGCCTCTGAAATGTCACATGATTCCAGCCCATGTGAGGTATCTTCAAAAGTTGATCCCCTTGTCGTAAATCATTTGAAAACCGCCTGACCTGCCCTGGTGCAATCCCCAGGCAAACGGCATTGTCCTCCTCGCTGCTTTCAAAAATCACCTGCATGCCCAAACAGATGCCCAGCAAGGGTTTGCCCCCCCGTACCCATTCCTTAAGCCAGGCGTCTAGAGACGTTTCCCGAAGATGATGCATAGCGTCGCCTGCCGCTCCAACGCCCGGGAAAATCACATGAGTGGCCTTATCCAAAACAGCCGGATCGTTGCTTATTAAATGGGGTTGTTCCAGATAATCAAGGGCTCGAGCCACGCTGGTTAAATTTCCTGCCCGATAATCCACGATGGCAATCATCGCTGTTTATTCCCTTCGATTTCGAAATGGATCTTGTTTTTAAAATCCACGTCAAAAACGCCTAAATTAATTTTTGTAGTGTACATGACGACGCAATTATTTGCACATCCGAGACAACATCCTTCACCCTTCGACCCTTCGGTAAACTCAGGACAAACAGCTCAGGGTGACATGAGGTGTCATGGTGAGCTTGTCGAACCATGAATCATGTACGGGGTGTTTTCTCTCGACAATGACGCTCATACACAATTTATTTATGACGTTGTGCATAAATTCCCTGATAAGTATTTCTTTTTTCCAGTTCTTTGTCAATCGCATTGATCACCGCCATTTTATTGACGGCCCACCTGGGCCCCAAAAAAATGTCCCTATATCCATCCGCAGTCAACCTCTGGATGACCATCTCGGGCGGCAGAATTTCCAAAATATCGCAGACTGTTTGCACGTATTGTTCCATATCTATCAGGGAAACCTCTCCCCTTTCATAAAGATCACCCAAAGGCGTGCCTTTCAGCGCCAATAATGCATGAATCTTGATTCCATGAATGGGAAGCGCGGAAACAATCTTTGCCGTTTCAAGCATATCCTGATGATTTTCTCCCGGCAATCCCACAATAACGTGACTACAGATGAGAATGCCTCTGCCCATTGTTCTTTTTATGGCATCCATAAAAGTATTGACAGAATGTCCACGATTGACGAATTGCAAAGTCCTGTCATGAATGGATTGCAGACCAATTTCAAGCCATACGTGGAACTTCTGCGCATAGGCGCCAATCAAATCTAACACGTCATCCGGCAGACAATCCGGTCTCGTTCCAATAGATAAACCGATGATATCTTCCTGCACCAAGGCTTCATCATAAAGTGATTTCAACCGCTCATATGGACCATATGTATTGGTAAATGTCTGGAAATAAGCAATATACTTATGGCCTTTCCTGTGCGTTTGATAATATTTTTTGCCATGACAAATCTGCTCTTTTATCGAAGGAAGAAGTCCTTCCTGCCTTAACTTAGAACCGCGGCCATCGCAATAGATGCAGCCGCCTGTCGCAATTTTACCGTCGCGATTCGGGCACGTAAAGCCCGCGTCAATCTGAAGTTTGTAAACATTACATCCAAACTGATTTCGCCAATAGCTTTTCAGATCATAGTAACGCTTTGTATTCTTCCAAAATGCCGGTTTATGCAATGCACCCTCCGGAACTTGTCAATGAAAATGAGACACTTCCGACAAAAATTTAGCGTACCGCCGGATCGCTTTTTGGAAGCGCCGGTTTGTTGATCCAGACAGCCGGAGGAAGGGCCATTGGCTTTGGCATTTTCCCCTTGAACCGCTCAGGATGTTGTATCGCCTCTTCCATTTTGATCTTGTGACATTTGTGGCGTAAGTTTTCGGTATTGTTTTGTTTTACGACCCTCGGTCAGTTTTTTCCCGGTGGATACATGGACCTGTCTCAGGGGGAGGATATCTGGGAGGTGAACATCGGCAGCCTGAAGGAGTTTTTCGCTTAGATCGACCGGTCGGGGTACTTTCTGGCAGGTGACATCGCCGATGTTGATTT
>DHHR01000023.1 GCA_002403385.1 Syntrophaceae bacterium UBA4767
AATAAGCTGGCGGGTTTTTTTCAAAAGCTGGTTGCCCCGGCGCCTCATTTATCTCGTTGGATTGCAAGAATGGAACTACTGCCCCTCATATTATTCAACGAGAAAGTGGATAGGCTTGAGAGGTGTCGCCTTACCGAAAGGCTGAAGGATCCGCATTTCTCTTTGCAACCAGAGAGAGCTCTGAACAGAGAATGGATTGCTTTCGACAATGTCTCTGAGGACGACGTGGTGTCAACGGTCTTTTCAAATTGANNNTTCACCCTCCTTCCCGACCTTTCCCAGGAGTCGGTAGCTGTTGCCCCGCCTTTATCGCATGAACCGCCCTCTTGACTATCTCATAACTGCCCGTAAAACCCATCGGCCGAAGACGGTCGTATATCAACGTAGCCTTGTAACCCATGTCCTCTTCAAGCCACCCGGAAATATTACCCCGAAACCGATCCAGCATACTCGCACGGTGCGTCTCACTGCGAACCCGCTCCGGGTATCCCCCATGCTCTATGTACTTCCTCACCGTGTTCCTGCTGACCCCCAGCCTCCTGGCAATATGCCGCTCACTCAAACCCTTGCGCTTCAATACCAGTATGTCCGAAACGGCCTCCTTTTTTTCAATGCGCCACCTCGCTCATGCTGAGATGAAAAACTCATCATACCCCTTTCTCCCAACAACTCAAACCCCAAGGTGGCTCTCTTCCTGACGACCATTTTGGGCTCAATTTATCACGACCAGAAACACCCTTACATAAATTTGCAGAAAATACTTGACAGTATTCCTCCCGACGTATCGTTTTTACTTTTTCTTGACACGAAACATACTTTTCCCTACACTTCCGCCGTGTCATCCCGGCGGAAGCTGGAATCCAAAACCGATTGAAAACACTGGATTCCCCCGTATTTACTACGGGGCGGGCTTAGGTCACGGAACGGCAGAGAGGTGGCTTAATTATAAATTCAAAGATACAAAATGTTTATCTGCCAAATCAATATGAAAGTGTTGCCTATGAACAAATTTGTTGGCGCAATTGCCAAGTTAATTGATGGCTCCTATCCTTTTGCAGTATTTTTTTATCCAAGAGAAAAGGAACCGGAATTAGTTTTACAGCAAAAAACAAGTGTTCGTAAGCTAAATTCATTGAATGACCTCAATAATAACAAAGGCTTTGTCTTTGCTCCTTTTTTCATTTCCAATAATCATCCTTTGATAATTATTGACCCGGATATTCACATAAAAGGATATCAATCCATTGCCAGCCTGCAAAATAGTATATTATCCGATAAACCTTCCCCCCCCTGCCACATAAAAACGGCGCACCGGGATATCAGCAAAGCGGATTACATAAAATTATTAAATAAGTCGATTGATGAAATAAAGGCAGGGGCATTTGATAAGGTGATCATTTCCCGAACAATCTCCGCAAATATTTCCGGTGAGATGACAATGGGGGATTTGTTTGTGAAGTTGAAGGAAAAGCTAGATAGCGCTTTTGTTTATCTTGTTTCACTTCCAGGAATGGGGGTCTGGCTGGGCG
Source organism: Syntrophaceae bacterium UBA4767 (assembly GCA_002403385.1). Taxonomy (GTDB): domain Bacteria; phylum Desulfobacterota; class Syntrophia; order Syntrophales; family UBA4767; genus UBA4767. Next base: position 1,530 of record DHHR01000023.1, read on the forward strand.
GAACACCGGAATTACTGCTGGCGAAAACAAACGGCGCATATCATACAGTTTCACTTGCCGGCACAGTTTCCCTGAACGAGGGAGGCCATGGAATAGAATGGCCTGCAAAAATGAAGATGGAACAGCAAATTGTCACGGACTTCCTTGCCGATAGTTTAAAATCATTTCGAATCGAAAACTATTCACAAACGGGACCGCTGACCGAATGTGCGGGCAATGTCGCCCATCTTAAAACCATTTTTGAGTTTTCCGGCAGCAAAATAGATGCGCAGATTATACCGTTTATCGAAGCAGCGCACCCGGGACCGTCCATCTGCGGTTTTCCGAAAGAAGCGGCCAGAGAATACATCCTGAAAAATGAAAGCCACCAGCGGGAATATTACTGTGGATTTCTGGGAAACTGGAGGATGGGAGACGAACTGCGGCTGTTTATAAATATCCGCTGCATGAAAATACTGCCCGGTCGCGCCGTTATCTATGTCGGAGGCGGCATCACTTCCGGTTCAATACCGGAGGGCGAATGGGACGAAACCGAACACAAGGCAAAACCATTGTTATCCGTTATCAAGAATAAAACATGATGGTCTCGTAAAAAGGCGGAGATGTCACCCTGAGCCTGTCGAAGGGTGAACATAAATAATTGATATTACGTCATGGTTCGACAGGCTCACCATGACAAAACCCGCGAATTTTGACTTTTTACGATTTTGTCAAACATGATTTCAAAGAAGAAAAATGTTCAATATCTGGCGGCAATTCTCCTTAAAAAGGGAATATGCGATATCGTATTTTCTCCCGGATCAAGAAACGCCCCCCTCATTAATACCTTTACTGCCATAGACCAATTTAGATGCATCAATATAGTGGACGAGCGCAGCGCGGGATTTTTTGCTCTGGGCATGGCCGTGCAAATGCAAAAACCGGTGGCCATCGCCTGCACATCCGGCTCGGCGGTTCTTAATTATGCGCCGGCCATCGTCGAGGCCTATTACCAAAAAATACCTCTTTTGATTCTTACGGCAGATCGTCCTCCGGAATGGGTAGAGCAGGGCGACGGCCAGACCATCCGCCAGAACGATATTTACAGAAATTATGTCCGTAGCAGTTATTCTATCATAGATAAGGTCGAAAACGCCGACGATGAATGGTACGCTGCCAGGATTATCAACCAGGCCGTCAATGATCTGATGCATCCTGATTTTGCCCCCGTGCACATCAATATCCCTTTTTCCGAACCCTTATATGAACTTACTGATGCGCCGCTGCCAGAACCGAAAATCATCAATGTGTACCGACAGATAGAAACAGAAAGTGTTGCGGATGCCGCCGCAGAAAAATTTGCCGCGCTTTGGAACCAAAGCAAAAACAAAATGATTATCGCAGGACAGGCGCCTTGTACAAACGGGCTTGGCGCCATTTTGAACAACCTGGCGGATGATCCTTCCGTAGCCGTGCTGGCGGAAACAACCACCAATCTAAAAGGCGGCAATTTAATTTCCTGCATAGACTGTGTCGTGACGGCAATTGACAGGGAACATGATTATGCCCCCGACTTGCTGATAACGCTGGGTGGCCAGATCGTCTCCAAGAAGATTAAGGTCTTTCTGAGGACAAACAGACCGAAGGCGCACTGCCACTTTTCCCGCGCAGGCGAACATATGGATACGTTCCAATCTCTTACGGATATCTTTTCCGACAACCCTGCGCTTTTTTTCAGTTCGATTAAAGATAGGCTCAATCCCTGTGACTCCGATTACGGAAACAAGTGGCGACAACTTGATCTCATAACCAGGCAGCGGCATGGCGTTTTTCTGGAGAAGTGCGAATTTTGCGATTTGAAGGCGTTCCAAATCATCATGAAGCATCTGCCTGATCACTCCATTGTGCACCTGTCCAACAGTATGCCCATTCGCTATTCCCAGTTGTTTGTCTGTGATAAAGATATCGCCTTCATGGCAAATCGCGGCGTGAGCGGCATTGACGGCATTCTATCCACATCTGCCGGCACGGCTTATTCGACGGATAAAATTACGACAGTGATTGCCGGCGATCTGGCATTTTTCTACGATTCCAATGCACTCTGGAACAAATACCTCTCCCGTAATCTCCGGATTATCGTCATCAACAACTACGGAGGCGGAATTTTCCGGTTTCTTGATGGGGCGTCGGCCATGTCGGCTCTTGAAACGCATTTTGAAGCGAGGCACAATTATGGGGTGGCAAACGTCGCAAAAGCATACGGTCTGGATTGTTTTAAGGCGAAAGATGAAAAAACTCTCACCGAGGGACTGGAATGGCTCTACACCTTCGATCTTACCCGACCGGCCGCACTGGAAGTCGTTACACCGACGGAGCAGAACGCTGAAATATTAAGATCGTATTTCAATTTTTTAAGATAAATACGTTGAGGAAATCGAAAATATATTATGAGTAGAAAAAGAAACTGGGAACAAATCAAGGCATATGAAGATATTCTTTTTGAATTCTGGCAGGGTATTGCGAAGATAACCATCAACCGTCCGAGATACCGCAACGCCTTCCGGCCGACAACAACCATGGAAATGAGCGACGCTTTGCGTCACTGCAGAGAAGATTCTAAAATCAATGTTGTGGTTTTTACGGGAGCAGGAGATAAGGCCTTTTGTTCGGGAGGAGACCAAAATTTCAAAGGCAGGGGAGGCTACATTGACAAAAACGGCGTTCCCCGTCTGAATGTGCTGGATGTTCAGAAGCAGATACGTTCTTTGCCGAAACCGGTTATCGCTATGGTCAACGGTTACGCCATTGGTGGCGGACATGTTCTGCATCTGGTCTGCGATCTGACGATCGCATCGGAAAACGCTATTTTCGGACAAACAGGCCCCAAAGTCGGAAGCTTTGATGCCGGCTTCGGCTCCTCCTATTTGGCCAGTATCGTCGGCCAGAAAAAAGCGCGGGAGATATGGTTCCTGTGCCGCCAATATTCTGCCACAGAAGCGCTGGCGATGGGCATGGTCAATAAGGTCGTGCCGCTGAAGAGGCTGGAGGATGAGGTTGTAGCGTGGGCAAAAGAAATGATGCTTCTCAGTCCGATGGCGCTGCGCATGATAAAACTCGGATTAAATGCCGATCTGGATGGACAGGTGGGTCTGCAGGAATTTGCCGGAAACGCAACGCTTTTATATTATCTCACGGAAGAAGCTCAGGAAGGCAAAAACGCTTTTTTGGAAAAAAGACTTCCCAAATTTCACAAATATCCCAAGTTCCCATGACAGCAAGAAATGTCAGCACCTGGATGGAAGCGGCAAGACTCAGGACACTGCCGCTGGCGCTGTCAAGCATTATAACCGGCAGCGCTTTGGCACGGTTTGACGGGGCATTCCACTGGCGTGTGTTTATACTGGCCTTGCTAACCGCTGTTTTTCTGCAAATCTTGTCCAATCTGGCCAACGATTACGGCGATGCCGCAAAAGGCACGGATAATACCGGCCGGATCGGCCCGTTGCGCGCCGTGCAGTCTGGGGCAATAACTCTGGCGCAGATGAGAAAAGGAATTGTCTTTACCGCTCTTGGCGCTGTCTTTACAGGCACATGGCTTATCGGCGAAGGATTAGTTGGGCTTCCTCTGATTGATTATATCGTATTTGTTTTGCTCGGCCTTATTTCTGTGGCGGCCGCATTGACCTACACCTTGGGCAAAAAGCCTTACGGTTACAGGGGACTCGGAGATATTGCCGTATTTTTGTTCTTCGGTTTGGTGGGGGTGTTGGGCACATATTTTCTTCACCGTCACGAACTCTCCGGGAAAGTCGTTTTGATGGCCATAGTGATAGGATTATTCAGTATGGGAGTTTTGAATTTGAACAACATGAGGGACATGAAAAATGACAGGCGCTGCGGGAAAATAACCATCGCCGTTAAACTGGGCATGGCTCGAGCAAAAGCATATCATTCTTTTCTTATTATATCGGGACTGCTCGGTGCAACGGTTTTTACCGTATCGAATTTGAAATCAGCCGGGCAATTGGCAATCTTTTTGATCTTTCCGGTGTTCATCCACGACATCAATGTCGTATCAAAAACGAAAGACCATCGTAAGCTGGATCCTTTACTTAAAAAGCTTTCGCTGTCCACATTCATTTTTTCCGTTTTATTCGGAATAGGACTGGTTTTGCATTTATGATAAAGGCCGACTATAAGAAATACATCCTGCATTTCAAGCAACCAGCGGCAACATCGAGAGGAGTTTATACGGAAAGAATCATCTGGTTCCTATTTGTTTTCGACAGCGACAATCCTGCGCAAATCGGAATCGGCGAGTGCGCTCCTCTACCGGGACTCAGTCCGGAACTGGATGCAGGATTTACAGAAAAACTGACCGACATCTGCAAAAATATTGAACGCTATTACGATCGGATGCCGACTGATCTGACGGAATTTTCCTCGTTAAAAATGGGGATGGAAACAGCATTTCTCGATTATCAAAATAAAGGAACTAAAATATTTCATCGCAATGCGTTTACCGAAGGAAAGCGGGGGATTAAAATCAATGGTCTGGTATGGATGGGAAGGCAGGAATTCCTTGACGAACAGATACGCAGCAAGCTCAATGACGGATACACCTGTATTAAATTAAAGGTCGGCGCCATTGATTTTGAAGCCGAACTTGCGCTCATCAAGAAAATTCGCAGGAAGTATGGAGCGCAGAATGTTGCAATCAGAGTTGACGCCAACGGAGCTTTTTGTCCGGCGGAAGTGATGGATAAATTTAAAAAGCTGGCTGCCCTTGACGTCCATTCGATCGAACAACCGGTAAAACCGGGGCAGCATGACTTGCTGGCACGTTTATGCGCCGACAGCCCCCTTCCCATCGCCCTAGATGAGGAATTAATCGGGATCAATTCTATCAGGCAGAAACAGGAACTTCTCGACTACATTCATCCGCAATTTCTGGTTCTCAAGCCTTCCCTGCATGGCGGCTTCGGTGGATGCAGCGAATGGCTGGAACTCGCCCAAGCCTCGAATATCGGGTGGTGGATCACTTCCGCTCTTGAATCGAATATCGGCCTAAACGCCATTGCCCAATGGGTCTCCACACTGGAAAGCAATCTGCACCATGGATTGGGAACAGGACAATTATTCACGAACAATTTCGATTCTCCTCTTTCTCTTGTCAACACCGAATTAAGATATGACATAAACAAACCATGGAGGTTGTCATCGCTGTTCAATGATTGAAACGCTGAACATTGCCGATTTGTGGCGTGACAAATCCGCTTTTATAGATTATTGCCGGAACAAACTGCATGATCCACATTATTCAAACTGGGCTCGATCCCTGTTGGCCTTTGTTGCCGAATGGTTTGATGAAAATGATTTCGTAATCCTTCATACGTCCGGCAGCACTGGCACACCGAAACCACTGAAAGTCAAAAAGCAACTGATGATAAACAGCGCCCGCATGACGCTTGATTATCTGAAATTGCAAGAAGGTGATCGGGCGCTGCTCTGCCTGCCTGTGGATTATATCGCCGGGAAAATGATGATTGTCCGTTCTCTGGTGGGGAATCTGAATCTTGTCGCCACAAAGCCGCGGGGAAATCCATTGGAAAACATCGATGGAAAATTCGACATGGCAGCAATGATTCCCTTGCAGGTTTACAACATCCTGAATAGTTCAAACGGAAGAACAAAGATCGAACGGATTAAAAAACTGCTTATCGGCGGCGGAGCAATACCTACGCCGCTTGAGGAAAAAGCAAAGGAACTGAACAGCGAGATTTTTTCAACCTACGGCATGACGGAAACCGTTTCCCATATAGCCATGCGCAGGTTAAACGGCGCGGAGCGCTCATCTTATTATACAACTATGGCGGGAGTGACAATCAGCCGGGACGAGAATGATTGTCTGGTCATCAATGCTCCCGCGGTGGCGAACGGCACGGTGGAAACCGGAGACGTCGTGCGAATTGTGGACAAAGATAAGTTCGAAATTTTGGGACGACTGGACAACGTCATCAATTCCGGCGGAATAAAACATAATCCGGAAATCATTGAAAAGAAAATCGAGGATCTTATCCCCGACAGATTTTTTATCTCATCGGTTCCCGATATCTGTCTGGGGAATAAAATTGTTCTGGTCATTGAAACATCCGCTTCGCAAAAATACGCTTCCTCCGATTTTAAAAATTCTTTAATTGGGCGACTGCCGGAATTTGAGCGGCCCAAGGATTTTCTCTTTTTGGAGAGCTTCCCCGAAACTGGCAATTCCAAAATCAACCGAAAGAAAATTACAATGGAGGCTGCCGGCCGGCTGCCCACCCCCTTGTCTTAAAAGCAACGTAGTTTTAAAGCGCTGTCAATCCGAATTTGCGGTTGTTAAAATAGAATCCTTGTGATAGACCGAACCTTCATTTGGAAAACTTATGTGCTCCATGAGGCGATGAGAAATGAATGAGATATTAAAAAAAATTCAAGTGCACGTGCCCTTTCGTCTTCTTCACGATAAACTTATGCCCATAGTCATAAACAGGGGGATCAATCCGGAGATTGGTTTTGATCATGCTGTTTTTGAGCTTTTTTGTCAGAGGGATTTCGTGGAAGTGGCGAAGGGGCTGTCCGATGCGGGTATCAGCCCAACTTTTCATGCCCCCTTCCTGGATTTAAGGCCTGGCGCGTTGGATCCTAAGGTGCGACAGGCAACCATAGACAGGCTCAAAGAGTTTTTTGATCTGGTTCCTTTCTTTCAACCTCGCTTGGTAGTTTGCCATCCTGCCTTTGATGAAAGGTACTACATGTCAGGTGAAAATATCTGGCTCGAAAATTCGCTGGAGACGTGGGGATATTTCTCAACCTTGGCCGGAGACATGCACACCGTTATTGCGCTTGAAAATGTCTATGAGGCGGATCCTCTTCAACTGCGGCTGCTCCTTTCCGGGTTGAATTCTCCTAATGTTTGTTTTTGCTTTGATACGGGGCATTTTAACGTGTTTTCCCGGGCTTCTCTTGAGGTATGGATGGAAGAGATGCTTCATTTCTTAGGAGAAATTCACATCCATGATAACCACGGTACAGTTGATGAGCATCTGCCGGTTGGTATGGGCAGCTTTCCTTTCCTGCGTTTTTTTCGGATGATTCGCAATAATAAAGATTCAAGTTTAATTGTTACCATTGAGGCCCATTCAGAAAAAAATTTATGGCAATCTTTGGAAAACATAAAGTCTATGCAATTGCTTGATGGCTAAGACCTAGATGCCAGGGGGAGCGGCAAAACAGGGGATGGTGATATATACAATAAAAAGGCTGTTGTTTATGATTCCCCTTCTTATCGGGATTACCGTTGTTTGTTTTGCGGTGATGCATCTGGCGCCCGGTTCGCCGACGGATATGCAAACCCAGATGAATCCCAAAGCCTCCCTTGAGGCGAAACAGCGTTTGCGACAGATGTATGAACTCGATAAGCCGCTGCATCAACAGTATTTATCCTGGATAAAAAAACTGGCGCGGCTCGATCTTGGTAAATCGTTCTCTCCTGACCATAGGCCGGTGGCCGATAAGATTCTTGAAAGGCTTCCCATTACCATTGTGTTAAATATCCTATCCATGGGGTTGATCATCTTGACTGCCATTCCTATAGGAGTTTTGTCCGCCGTTTATCAAGATACATTCTTTGATCGCCTGACCAGTGTTTTTGTGTTTGTCGGTTTTGCCGTACCTACTTTTTGGCTGGCTTTACTTCTGATGATCCTGTTTGGTGTAAATTTGGGCTGGCTTCCCATTTCTGGGATTAGATCCTTAAACTACGAATATCTTCCTGCCGGAGCGGCTCTTGTAGATTTAATTAAACACTTAATATTGCCGGTTTTGCTTTCTGCTTTTGGAGGGCTTGCCGGACTTTCCCGATATATGAGGGCTAACATGCTGGAGGTAATCCGCCAGGATTATATTATGACGGCCAGGGCAAAAGGCTTGGCGGAAGTCGTGGTTGTTTATAAACATGCGCTGCGTAATGCCCTGCTGCCCGTAATTACGATTCTGGGACTTTCCGTGCCCGGCCTTATCGGGGGAAGCGTTATCTTCGAGACTATATTTGCGATTCCCGGTATGGGACAGTTGTTTTACATGTCCGTAATGGCCAGAGATTATCCCGTGGTGATGGGCATATTGTTTATCGGCGCTGTTTTGACGCTTTTAGGAAATCTCATTGCAGACGTTTCATATGCGTTGGCTGATCCAAGAATCAGGGTTTCATAAAATGAGGGCTAAATTTTGGAAGAGATTTTCAAAGAATAAGCTGGCGGTTTTGGGAGGGTGTATTGTGCTTTGTTTATTCGTTGTTTCCCTCCTTGCGCCGTGGCTGGCTCCCTACGATCCCAGTGAGATTAACCTCAAGCTGGTTCTGCTGCCGCCGTCGAGCGCTCACTGGCTTGGGACGGACCAACTGGGACGCGACGTCTTGAGCCGCATGATCTGGGGCGCCAGAATCTCACTGAAGGTAGGCTTTGTGGCAACCGGAATTGCGGTCATTATTGGAACCCTGCTGGGGGCGTTTTCAGGTTACTATGGCGGAGGGGTTGATGCAATTATCATGCGGTTTGTAGATATTATGCTTTGTTTCCCCACCTTTTTCCTGATTCTTGCCGTGATTGCCATTTTAGAGCCGTCGATTTGGAATATCATGATTGTTATCGGATCAACAAGCTGGATGGGTATTACCCGCCTTGTACGGGCGGACTTCATTTCCTTAAAAAAGAGAGATTTTATCCTGGCCGCTAGGGCCGTAGGCGCCAGCGATGCAAGAATTATTTTTGTTCACATCTTGCCGAATGCTATGGCTTCTATTCTGGTCGCGGCTACACTCGGCATTGCGGGAGCAATTCTTACGGAATCGGCATTGAGTTTCCTTGGTATCGGCGTTCAGCCGCCGACGCCAAGCTGGGGAAATATTCTTACTGCAGGCAAGGATAACATTGATATTGCATGGTGGCTTTCTTTTTATCCGGGGCTTGCCATTCTGGCTACAGTCTTAGGTTACAACATGCTGGGAGAGGGTATCAGGGATTCCCTTGATCCAAGGCTTATAAAATAAGCCGGCAAGGAATTTGTTGAATCTTAAAAATTGAGCGGCAAGGCGTAAATGACCATGATCGCTTCCGTGCCGGGATTTTGTTTGCTGATACCCGCATTCGAAACATGGCTAAAACTAAGTCCCAAGCGAGCGTCGTTCTTGAAATGATAACTTATTTCGATTGCCTCTCTGAATTCTATTGAGCTGCCAAGGTGCATACCGTCGTTTTCTAAATACACTCCTACCCCCAGGCTTGGTGTAAGAAAGTAGTGTTTGCCAAGGGTAATATCGAGCAGCCCCCCACCTGTGAGATAAAAGTCTCTGTCCGTTGCCTCAAAGCAAATCCATGGTCCCACCTTGTAGAAGCGGTAGGATGGACGATATCCTATGCTTCCGAAGAATTTGTTATCTTTATCGAATATTCGAACGCAGCCCACCCCCACAGTGAGCAGGGAATGATTATCTGCCCATGTAACGCGGGGGAGGATATAAACTAGAGAAACAAGCAGGATCAATTCTTTATGTTTGATGCACATGGCGAGACTTTAAAAATGTGGAACTCAAATAACGCTTTTTATTGGATATTTAACTGGTTTCGTTTTGGCCTTTCAATGACGCCATTGCCGATTGAGCATACCAATGCCATGCAGAACCACTTGGCAAAGGTTTCTTCCTTTGGGGGCGTTGGTCACCTTTTCCCACTTTTGATCCTCCTTAAATTAAAGGTGCCGCTATTGCAATCTCACGACATCCCGCTTTGTTCGCACACTGTCACCGACGGATCGTTGTTTTAGGTTCCCGTATAATTTGCCTCCCGTTTTTCGATAGCTGATAGAAGGGCTTCCGTAAGATCCTTGCTTCTTATGCAGATATTCTGCAGGGCAATTTCAAGATCTAAAGAAGACGCCAGATCTGCGTTCAGCCCGTTGTTGACGGCTTTCTTAGCCAATGCCAGCGCGATCGGAGGCCGCTTCGCCAGCTTCTGAGCCATGGCCATGGCTTCTTCCATCAGCTTGTCGGCAGGAACAACCCTGTTGACCATGCCGATATCAAAAGCCCTTTTGGCGTCAATCATGTCGCCGGTCAGGATCATTTCTTTCGCAATAGCGGGGCCAACCAGCCTGGAAAGCCTGAATGTGCCGCCAATATCAGGGATTAAACCAAGATTTGTATACGCCATACTGAATTTAGCCTGTTCGGATGCAATAATGATATCGCTTGCAAGAGCAATATCGCAGCCATTGCCCACTGCGTAGCCATTGACAGCTGAGATTACAGGTTTGTCTATGGATTCAAAGGTAAAGATATTCTGAAGATATTTGATAAAGGAGCTCAATTGAAGGGGTGAATAGTCTTTAATTGTGGCTGCAAATGTAAGATCCAACCCCGCGCAAAAGGACTTTCCTTCCCCTGTGATAACAAGCACGCGCACCTGCGTATCATTTTTGATTTCTTCCATCGCCATGCCGAATTCCTGATAGGTTTCTCTATCGAGGGCATTTCGCACCTCGGCTCTGTTCAACTTCAAAAGGGCAACACGATTTTCCTTGGTTAAAATTAGGTTTTTCACGGATTTTTACCTCCTGGGAAATTAATAATTAAGCTGCTTTTTGCTTTTTGTTCCATATTCGTCCTGATGCAGGATGACCTTGGCTGATTTAAAATAATTCAACCTTTCAGGTGATTGTCTTGCAAGATGGTTCTCACATGCGAAGTTTATAGCTTAGAACGGTTATATCGGCATCCTGTATCTTCATTATTTGAGACCTTTGAAAAACGGCCCCTCACGTCATTCCGATTATGAATATTTTTTATCATTCCTCCTTTTTGATTTTCCGTGAAAAAATGATAGGAAAGTTACCTTGTTTAATATCTTACATTACCTTAAAATTTTATTTCTTCTTCATAAGCGCAACCATCCAAGTCATAAAAAATGATCTTTCGTGAGTTGTTCCACATTTTTTCATCCATCATGCAGTAAAAAGCTTTCCTTTCACCTGGTAGTATCAGGTGTTGACCGGAAGGGAACAAAGTGTCGATGCGCTGTTTGATGCCTTGTTCCCCTTCCAAATCAAAGTAACTCGGAACCGTCACAGGAACCTGTCCGATGTTTTCCACCTGAATTTCGAGATTCTGGTCGGATAGCTTGAAACAGCAGGCGGTTTTGAATTTTAAGACATCCTCCATTGCAGAATTTATAATAGCATGGACGACCAGAGCCTTTTTAAAATCTGAGCGATCAGCCATTGCTAGCTTCCGTATTTACCCACGACAGTAATAGCGCAAATATTTGAATAGGGCCAACCTCCCAGATTATGGGTCAAGCCCATCCTGGGATTGTCCAACTGACGGGCGCCCGCTCGCCCCAACAGTTGCAGGTACATCTCATAGATCATCCGCAATCCGGAAGCGCCAATGGGATGACCGAAACATTTCAACCCGCCATCGATCTGACACGGGATTTTGCCGTCCCGGTTGTAAAACCCGTCCATAACATCCTTAGGAGCGCCGCCACGCGGAGAAATATGAAGGTCTTCATAGGTGATCAACTCCGTGATGGAGAAACAGTCATGCAGCTCCATCATGCTGATTTCCTCTCTCGGATTCTTGATGCCTGCCTCTTCATATACTTTGAGGCTGCATTTGCTGGTGGTTACAAAGTACGTGTAGTCCCACTCGTTAAAGCCTCCTTCATAGCCGCTGCTGACCGCCAACTGCGACGATTTAATGGTGACAACGTCCTTTTTCCCCAATTTCTTGGCAATCTCGGGCGTCGTCACAATCGCGCATGCCGCCCCATCGCTGACACCGCAACAGTCAAATAACCCCAAGGGGTGAGCCACGATGGGAGACGACAGCACCTGCTCGATGGTAACCGCCTTCTGCAGGTGCGCCTTCGGGTTCAGCGCGCCGTTGGCATGGCTCTTTACCGATACAAGACCAATAGCCTTTTTTAACTCCTCCATGGGAATCTTGTACTTCACAGAATAAGCGCTCGCCAACTGCGCAAAGAACCCCGGCGCCGTGGCATTGGCATACCACAACGGCACTAGTCCCCCGCTCCACAAATTGGGAAGCCCTCCGAACCCCGTGTCTTTGAGTTTTTCAACCCCCATCGCCAGACAAATATCGTAAATGCCGGCCGCCACTGCATAAGCGGCGCCCCTTATCGCCTCCGTCCCCGTAGCGCAGTAGTTCTCCACCCTCGTCACAGGAATATGCTGAAGTTGAAGCGTGACGGAAAGAGGCATGGCCGACTTGCCAACACCATACTCCTCCACGCAGGTGCCCA
>DHHR01000026.1:0-291 GCA_002403385.1 Syntrophaceae bacterium UBA4767
GAGCCGTTGAAGATTCTTGGGGAGGCGTATAGGAGAAAAAAGGACTACGGCGCTGCCATTCGCTGGTGGGAAAAATATATTTCAAAAGTTCCCGATCACGCAAGGATAAAAATCACCCTTATGGAAATGTATCATGAAACAAAAAATGAGGAGTCACTGTTGCGAACCATTGGTAAAATTATTTTTCTGAAGGGCAATAAAGACTTCAAAACATTCATAGAGCAAATCCGAAGAGAAGACAAATGCGCTCTTTACATCCCTGATGTTGATAAGACGCTCTTTATTATTAAG
>DHHR01000026.1:385-15994 GCA_002403385.1 Syntrophaceae bacterium UBA4767
TCAAGTCAAGCACGGAATGACGGCAAGGCGATTTAATCACAAATTCAAAGGTCTCAAGTAAGTCCTGAACACGGTTTAAAAGCGCTTTCTTCCACTATTGAACCGTAACTTCCTTCAATATATCCAGTTGATCCAATGCCATGCCTGCGCCTCTAGCCACCGCTGAAAGGGGATCGTCGGCGATGCTGATAGGCAGTCCTGTTTCTACTTTAACCAGCATATCGATATTTCTCAAAAGAGCGCCCCCTCCTGATAAAACAATTCCCCGATCCACGATGTCTCCCGCTAGTTCCGGTGGAGCATTCTCCAATGCATCTTTAATCGTGTCAACAATAAGCCTTACGGGCTCAGTTATTGCCTCTCGAATTTCTTCTGAGTTCACCTCGACTGTTTTGGGTATGCCCGATATAAGATCCCTCCCTTTCACATCCACGGTTCGCACTTCATCATCAGGATAAGCATTCCCTATCGTAGTTTTAATAATCTCGCCTGTTCGCTCCCCAATTAGAAGGCTGTATTTCCTTTTCATGTACTGCACAATTTCTTCGTCTATTTTATCGCCGGCCACCCTCACCGATTTGGAATACACAATGCCGGCAAGAGATATCATGGCAACTTCTGTGGTGCCGCCACCAATATCAACAATCATGGAACTGATGGGTTCTGCAATGGGGAGACCAGAGCCGATAGCCGCTGCCATAGGTTCTTCAATCAAGTAGATCTCACGGGCGCCTGCGGACTCAACCGTTTCCCTTACCGCCCGTCTTTCAACCTGGGTGATGCCGGAAGGGATGGAGACGATAATTCTAGGACGCACAAGGGCTCTGCGGTTATGAACCCTCAAAATGAAATGCTTTAACATTGCTTCGGTAATATCAAAATCAGCTATAACTCCTTCTCTCATTGGCCTGATGGCAATAATATTGCCAGGTGTTCGACCTAACATTTTTTTGGCTTCCGCGCCGACTGCCAAAACCTTCTTTATGCCCTTGGAATCCTTATGGACAGCAACTACCGAAGGTTCACTCAATACGATTCCCTTGCCCTTAACATAAACTAAAGTGTTAGCCGTTCCCAAATCAATCGCCAGATCATTAGAAAACTTCCCCAATATATAATCAAACAGCAAGCTATTTCCTCCCCTTCATTTTTCTACGACGGGTAATTTTCGTATATATATCCTAATATCATTCCGCTAATCAATGAATTTTTTTTAAATGTTACTGCAATATAATTATATCATCCCCTGTCTGAACCAGGCAAAGGAAGAAGCATCTCACGAGGAGAAGTGGGCGCTTCATGAAAGAGGGGGTTACATTGGAAAAGTGCGTAAAGGGCCTCATCATCGCAAAAGGAAGAAGTTTCAGGAACACAGCAGACCGAAGCTGCTGAAAAGCTCGGGATCGGCAAGCATGATGAAAATGTCCACAGTCCACTCACACATGCGATCAGAGATAGGACGGTTCTTACCGGTAACGTTGTGGGGTATTAAAACATGTTTACAACACAAAATATCACACCAGGAGGGTGACATTTTCACCTTGCAGGAACATGATTTTTTTTAAAAAATATTGCATTTTTTCTTTGGCTATACTACTTACAGACAGGCTTATTACCGAATCCAAGCGAAGGAAATGTTATGTTGGATTTAATGAGAAAGCACGCCAGAAATTGGCTCATGAAGGTCCTGCTGGGGATTATCATCCTTGTTTTCATTTTTTATTTCGGTTCCCTGCGCGGAAACAAAAAAGCCGAGACGCTTGCTTCTGTGGACAGGGAAATTATCACCTATGCGGATTTTCACAGGGAATACGAATCTCTTGTTGATCTTTACCGACAAATATACGGCGCCAGCCTGTCCGAGGATATTCTCAAAAAATTGAACCTCAAACAGCAAGCATTGGATAACCTTATAAATCAAACCATAGCGCTTCAAGAAGCCCAGAAATTGAAAATTCAGGTCTCCGATGAAGAGGTGCAAGCAGCCATTATTGCTTACCCTGCCTTTCAAAGAAGCGGCAGCTTCAACCGGCAAATTTATGAGCGGATGCTTCGCCTCAATAAACTGACCCCGGAAGATTTTGAAGCTCTCCAGAAAAAAATGATGCTCATAAAAAAACTGGAGGCTCTGATCCAGGATGCCGTTAAAGTTTCGGATCAGGAACTCAGGGATGTCTACAGGTTCCAAAACGAAAAGATAAACGTAGCCCTTATGCAGCTCCAAGCGAAAGATTTCCGCGCCAAAGTGGCTTTTTCTCAGAAGGATCTGGAAACGTTCCTTAAGGAAAACGAAAACCGGTTCAGAATACCGGAAAAAATACAACTTAAATATATTTCTTTCCTGGGCAAAGATTTTGCCTCCTCAAGCAAGATCTCCGACGTGGATGTTGCTGATTATTACCATACCCATAAGGATAAATTCTCAAAAACAGGGGGGGGCGCCTACTCGCTATCCGAAGTTAGAGACAAGATTATTACCGAGTTGAAACAGATCAGCGGCATGCATACCGCATGCGAAAAGGCAAAAGAAGCACACGATAAGATTTATCAGCAGGAGGAAGATTTCGATTCTTCTGCCGCACGAAACGGACTAAAAATCAATCTTACGGATTTCTTCTCCGCAAGCGAAATCCCGCCGGCCTTCAAACAAATCCCTGAATTTTCTGCTAGCGTGTTTGATTTGCAAAAAACAGAGGTAAGCAAGGTATTATCGGATGAAAAGGGATGCTATCTTTTCACGATCGCGGCGAAAAAGCCGTCTTACCTTCCCGCCTTGAAGGAAATCGAGGCAGACGTTACCAATGCCTATCTTGAAAAGGAGTCTCTGCGTTTATGCAAAGTTGAATCAGAAGATATTCTGAAACGTCTTCGAAGAGGAGAATTGTGGGAGAAAATCGCCGCTAAAAGAGGCATTAAAACTATGGAAACAGGGTTTTTCCTGCCCGGCGCCGAAATTCCGAAGCCGGCTCCTCTTTCCCGGGATCTGTCGGAAGCTCTTTTGGGGCTTTCCGAAAAAAATCCTTATCCGGATAGGGTGTTTAATATCGATAAAAGTTACGTGATTGTCAAATTTAAAGAAAGAATCATGCCTGATAACCAGGATTTTGAAGTAAAAAAAGACGCCATAAAGAAAGCTCTTTTGAGAATGAAGCAAGCTGAGATGCTTCACGCTTGGATAGAGGGAAGCAAGGAGAAACTCCGCAAGGAAGGGCGATTAAAGGTATCCGATGAGTTCAAAAACCTTTAATTGCTCTACGAACCGGCTACGGTAATTTTCAATTCTATTTCCTTCGTTGCCCTGACAACATTTACAGCGACAGTTTTTCCCACGGGAGTTTCCGCTACCAGGCGTGGAAGATCAGAAATGTTTCTGACTTCCCGACCATCAAAACTGGTGATGATGTCGCCGCTTTCAAGCCCGGCAAGTTCCGCGGGCCCGCCAGGGACAACATCAGAGACCAATACCCCCTTTGCCTCCTTCAAACCAAACGATCGGGCCATCTCCGGAGTAATGGTCTGGATGGATACGCCAATCCATCCCCTTACAACCTTTCCCTTTTCCTTCAATTGGGAAATCACACCCTTAGCAATATTTATGGGAATCGCAAAACCGATGCCTTGACCGTTTCCGAGAATGGCGGTGTTGATTCCAATAATCTCGCCTTTCGAGTTTGCTAGAGGCCCCCCGCTGTTGCCTGGATTAATTGGCGCATCCGTTTGAAGAAAATCATCGTAGGGACCGTAACCGATAACTCTGCCCGTCGCGCTGATGATCCCTTGCGTGACCGTCTGTTCAAGGCCAAAAGGATTTCCGATGGCAAGAACCCTGTCGCCTGTCCGCACCTTGTCTGAATCCCCAAGAAAAGCTGGCGGTAGATCCTTAAAAAACGTAGAAATCTTGATCAGAGCCAGATCTGTTTTGGGATCTCTTCCTACCACCTTGGCCTCATATTCATTGCCATTTGACAGCTTCACCTTTATCTCCAGCGTTCCTTCCACCACATGATCGTTCGTTACAATGTACCCTTCCTTGTCAATAATGAATCCGGAACCGAGACTCCGTTGCTTTAACTGACGGTCAGGAATGCTTCCTAGAAAATCATCTCCCCGGCCGAAGAAATCCTCAAAGGGATTCCCCGGTATTCTTACAATGCTGACCGTGCGGATGTTGACAACGGCAGGCTTCAATTCTTCCGCAATATCGGCCAGCGTGCGGGAGAAACGCTCCGGCGCCGGAAACAATTCTTCTTTTTTGATAGCGCCATGCTGGAGCTTAATGGAAACTATGATGAAAACGAGAAGAAAGAGAATAATGAATAATGCGAATATCTTTTTTCTGTTCATCCTAACCCTCCGTTAAAATCAAGCATTAAAACTTGAAGCGGAAATAGCGCAACACATAGTTTTGAGGTATTTCTAAATAAAATTTGCTTTTTTATCAATACCTTAAAAGCACAACGGGGTTACAAGCTCTGTATCAAAACCTGTAACCCCGCTATCTATCTTGGTGGAGCTGGCGAGAATCGAACTCGCGACCTCTTGAATGCCATTCAAGCGCTCTCCCAACTGAGCTACAACCCCTTTTTGTTTATGAAACCCGTCCAGTGATTGCGACCTCTAGCATAGGGCTGAAAATCTTGTCAATACATTTTTCTTGACATTTCATAGCCCCTTCGATAAGCAGAGCTCCGTGCCGGAGTGGTGAAACTGGTAGACGCAGGGGACTCAAAATCCCCCGCTCGCAAGGGCATCTCGGTTCGATTCCGAGCTCCGGCACCATTTTGCTTTTCCCGAGTGACTTTCTTTACTGGATTCTCCTTGAGCGCTTCAATCATCTCTGTTTCTTCCTTCGACATTCCGGCCTCTCATCAATCCGATGAAGTTCCCGTCAGGCAAGACGCCTTTGCATTTCATGGTCTTCATCACGAGGCCGTACTCCGATCCCTTCCATCAATCCCGCGGTCAGCGGTGTTTTTCCACCCACCGGAACGTCTTTAAGCCTTTTGGAAGCGGCCTCTACGCTTGATGTCGGCGGGAGGACGATTTCTGCTCGGTCCTTTCGGAAAACAATCAAAGCAACTCTTTCGCGTTTCTCGTAACAATCGGTCAGGAGGGACCGTATAGCGCCTTTTGTTTCCACCATCCGCCGCATCGAGATCATGGATCAAAAGCTTGCAGCCAAAATGCTCCCTGAAATAGGGAGCCGAACCGATATGGTCGATGTGACAATGGGTAAGGATCAATGTAGAAATGGCTTTGGGATTGAGTCCCGCATCTTCGATATTTTTCTGAAGAACCTTTGAACTTCGGCCCGCGCCTGCGTCAATCATCACCAATTCTCCGGCAAAATCTATGATGAATGATGCGGCGTCATTGGGATGGGAAAGATTAGGCCCTCCAATCAGATAAACGCCTTCGGCAATGATTTCTGCTGCCATTATCAAGCCTCTTCCTTTATTTTTATCGTTCGTTAAGGAAATCTTTTTAAAAACCACACGGCAAAATATCTCATTACCACTGTCTTGTGAATGATTTTTTGTATAGGTGGTGAGGTATCATGCTCCGAAGAACCGACAAGCGATTAATTCCTCAATGAAAAACAATTCAGGGTATATCATGGATTAGGGCTATCGAATTGCTCCGAATATGAGGAATATGGAATAGGCCATTTTCTGCCTTGACAATGGGGGTTACCTCGATCTTCACAAACAAGTTTCCCCGCTGAAGTAATGGATATAACGAAGAATCCATTGACAATAGCTTTGCTCTGTGCGATAAGCATAATGGTGATATCGGAGGACCTCGCGAACTTGGTCCCTTAACTTGAGATGCGGATTGGGGTGGAACTTTGGCTTATTATTTTCCATGTTTTGAGACATTTGAATTTGTGATTAAATCGCCTTGCCGTCATTCCGTGCTTGACTTGAGCCTGCCCCGTACTCGATACGGGGGAATCCAGTGTTTTCAAACCGTTATAGATTCCGCCCCGATTTTCATCGGGGTGACGCGTCGGAATGACGTGAGGGGCCGTTTTTCAAAGGTCACAATAAGTGGAAATTTATTCCATCTATATGGTTTGATATGGTGGAATGTTTTCCGTCTATTACACTGTTATGCCCTTATCGCATTTACTAAACGGAGAATGACGACATGAAAAAAGTTTTTGCTGGTTGTTTAGTTTTTGCGCTAATCCTCTGTGGTTGCACTTCCACAAAAAGTTTTGTAAAAAATCCTTCCCGATTAAGACAAATAAATAGGGTTGCGGTGCTACCATTTGTATGCAACAAACAAGAATTCGGCTATAATATAGCTGAATCATTATCGGCAAATCTGCTTGCTACTCGCCTCACAATTCTCGAACGGAGTCAATTGCAACTGCTACTTGATGAACAGAATCTGACAATAGATGGAATCGTCCGTGGAGATCAATCTTTTGTAGGCAAATTACATGGAGTCGATGCTTTGATCATGGGTAGTGCAACGGCATCACGGGGATTTGCTGGATTAGCCTATGGTGGCAATATTGATTATGTTTCTAATTGTACCGCACGCATTGTTGATGTCAGGACGGGTGAAGTTTTAGTAGCCGCTAGTTTTTCCTCTGAAGGCGCTTCGACCATGAGTGGGGTAACTACGGCGACCGAAGTTGGGGAAAAATTAGCAAAAAAACTCGCTTCAGAATTATAAAGATAATTTGCACGATTGGTGATCGGATGAAAATGCAGTATGCGAAACAACACCACTTTGTCCCGAGATGGTATTTAGAGGGCTTCACTGACCAAAACTCTGGTTTAATTCATGCTTACGGGGGCATATTAGGGGACGCTGTTAACTATTTAACTATCTATCAACCTGAATCCCTGCGATTCAGAGATCACCTGCCCTCTTCGGACGGATTTACTGATTGCCGGGACGGACACCCCTAGTATGGCGAGCTCTATCCGCCATACTCACCCCCAGTTCCCGTACCGCTCGGATACCCTAAAAACAACCTTGAAGGATAATGTTAATAAGTTAACAGCGTCCCATATCCGTCAAAAAGCTTGTAATTATCGACCCCTATTTTTTTGCAGAATCTGCCAACAGCGATGTTGTTGGGCTCTTTTCTAGACTATTAAGACCAATTTCTGGCAGTTTAGAGGAAATATGTTTCATAACTAATGGAAGAAATAATCAAGCAAAGAATGGTATTCATTCTGTTGTAGGTCAAACGATTAAAGTTTATGACGTAAACACTGATAAATTCCATGATCGGTTTTGGATCGATCCTGACAACAATAAAGGTATTGTCATTGGCACATCTCTAAACGGCATCAGGAAAAAGATTGCGTTAATTGATCGCCTGAGTGAAGCGGATGTTGCAGAAATTGCCAAGCTTGCCAGGAGCGTAGGTTCTCCCATATGAGGCTGAGCATAGGCATAACCCGGCAGTCCACACGGACGCTGCGCGATAAAGCCGCGCAGCATCGGTGACTTTTACGATGGGGCGGAGACGAAAAGGAAGAAAGAGATAGTCGTCTCCGCCCCATCAGCGGAGCTGAGCTTGCGCTCATCCAGCTTTTTGATGGACGGCTATCGAAAAAAGAGATAAAGATAAAAGAAATAGAAGCCGCCCATCAATGCGCTGGAGCGCATGTCACATCGCCCGCATGGAAGGCCGTTGGCCTTCCGCAGGCTCGTGCCATCGCTCAGCTCCGCTGTTAGCATTAATATTAGCACGGCAGTAAGGTTCGATTATGACATGCAGACTATGCTTAAAGGATCGTGAACTTTGTGACTCACACATTGTTCCTGAATTCCTTTACAAAGCTTTATATAGCAAAGAAAAGCATCAGTTTGTCCAGCTATCTGGTCCGCCTAGAGTGAGAAAATGGCAAAAGGGTTTTAAGGAAAAAATGCTTTGTAGAGACTGTGAGGTTAAACTGAACAAATGGGAAACATATGCGGCTAATGTCCTGTTTGGTGGCACTGAGATTGGTCTTGAAAGAATGCAAGATGCTATCATAGTCCGAGCTGTTGATTACACTAAATTTAAACTTTTTCAGCTCTCTGTAATATGGCGTGCTGGCGTATCCCGGCTGCAACAGTTCGCGAATGTAAATTTAGGGCCACACGAAGAAAAGCTACGTTATATGATAGAAACAAATGACCCGGGTGCACCTGCTGACTATGGTTGTCTCGTTATTTTCACGCCGTCGCATTTTGATTTGACCAGTCAAATGATGATGCTCCCTCAGGAGACAAAATTTGATGGCCATCGTTGTTACATGTTCCTCATGGCAGGTTTGTCGTGGGTATTTTTTGTCTCTAATCACAGCAGACATCTGCCTTATAAAGATAAATTGTTCCTCAGCATCGACGGTGTCCTGCCTGTAATGATTGAGAACTCAGCATCCAAAATCTTTTTTGAGAAAACGGCGGCTGAATGGAAAAAATCAGGTAATCTTGACAAAGCGCTTAAGAAAGTCTGATGAAGTTCTTTAAGATAGTTGAGGATTGACATGCTAACCCGTCGCTACAGCCGATCGCAGCCCGCTGGGCTGCTCCGGCTGAGCTTTTCGTTATCTACTTATTGCGGACAAAAGATTGAACCATTTAAAGACAGTCAATTTACCATAAAGGGATGAATGATGGATATAGTGATAATTTCCATTGCAATTGTAAGTCTTATCGTATCTGTCATGACTTTTTACTTCACTCAACTTCAATCATCTAAACTTAAGGTTCTACATGGGGATACAATATTGATGTATTATTATTATTATTCTACAGGTGGAGGGTTTTTGGGGATTTTAGTTCCATCTACATTCATCAATACTTCACATCGTACAGGTATTATTTTTAAATGTGTACTTACACTAACAAAAATTGATAACCCACAGGATATTTATTATATTGAGTGGAACTCATTTCATATACGCGATAGCGTTAATGACAAATGGGTCTTTGATGAATTATCTCACCCCGTTATAGTGGCAGGTCGTTCATCCATTTATAAGACGATTTTATATACATGGAATTCTCCCCCAAATCCGGAATTCATCATAAAAGAAGGGACTTATGACTTTTCGATCTATAGTTGGATATCATATGATAAGAAACCAACCATTATCTCAAGGCACAGATTACATATAACAAAAGAACATGCTGATAAACTTTTACAGTATAAAGAGGAGAAAAAATCTACTACTGTGAAGGTCATTTTAGATAAGGCTATAGATGAAAATAGACTGATGACACCGTACGAAATCAAAACACTCCTTGGACAATGAGATATGGAAAATGTGATAGTTCTTTTCGAAACTTATTGGTTTGATTATTAATAGTAGATAACAAATTAAGGATTAGTTCTGAGTCGCGGCACGCGTGCTCGGAACTAATCCATGGTTCAAGAAGCCGCGGTCTATAGGGGGAAAGCTCGATAGTTTGGGGATGGATTTGAAGGTTAGATCAGGCAGAGGAAATCCAAAAGAATCTTTCAAGCGGCGGAAAATCGAAAATCAAGTCATTCATGGTCATTAAAATAGCTGGTTAAAACGTTTTAAAACCGGCATTTGGGCACAAATAAAGGGAACGGTTCTCTTTAAATTATGTAAATTATGCGGCGCTCCAACCGAATTGACTTTGACAGCAAAGCCAATATTGACGCAGTTCTTCTTCAGTGATATCTTTTAATTGTTTGTTGTAAAAGCGCTGTAGGCGCAAAACGGAACTCACATAGGATTCCGTGCTTCTTTTTGCATAACCCGCTAACTGGAGATCTTCCCTAAAACGATTGATCAACTGGCTCATGGTATCTTCCTTTCTTCTTTTGACCTTGTCGGGTAGAAGATACCGACCTGCAAGCCGGTAAGAAGATACCATGACTTAGTTGATCAAACAATAATGGTTGAAGTCGGTTAATCTGCCGCGTAGCGGCTTACTTGAACAACCTCATCAACTCGGACTGGCAATTCCGCTGCGCTCCATTGCCAGCCGGTTATGCGTGCCGATAGGACGGACCGCTCGCTGGCGCTCACTTGGCCTTCGGCCATCCGTCCTATCGTCGCTGTTGAGCATCTGCTCTACCTGGCCTTTCCGGCTCCGCTCGCGCTCCGCCTATCAAGGCCGTTAGAGCAGACCCCGCCTTAAGGGGCGGCTGCGCTCCGCTTGGTTTTTGGCACGGATAATTGCATAAATGCAATTTCCGCTCCCAAAAACGGCAGCTCAACAGCGACGTTATATGAGCTAAAGATATGGACTCAATTAAACCTGAAATCGATAAGTTGTGGGATTTGTATGCAGAAAAAGCACGGATAAAGTCTCCACATGATAATGAATTTAACAAAACGATTACAGAGTTCGAAAAGAAGGCTGAAAAGACAGTTGTTAAAAAATTGAATCCTTGGCTGCAAATATTGGAAGAAGGTGTTCAATGGCTTGCGAATTTGAATGCAACTCTTGATATTGCTCTTAAGGAAAATAAAGATGACAAGAGCCTGCGCGTGCCTTGGGCTCTTGTTGGAGCGGCATGTACTCAATCCGTTGCTATAAGAAGATTGGTATTATCGGGGCTGGACTCTCCGGCCAGATCGATTTTGAGAAGCCTTGATGAACATTTTATGGTTTGTATTGTTACTTTGGCAGAAAGAGAATTAAGAAATGGCTTTTTTAAACCAGATTCACCAGAGGAAGCAAGGGTATTTTGGCATAAAGAATTAACCTCTAAGAAAATTGAATCTCGAATAATAGAAATAGAAAAGACTATTGGTTTTGATGAGGAAACAATAGAAGAATTCAATGAATTTAGGAAACAAGAGAAAGCAATAAATTCCTTAGCAGTCCATCCCTCATATGCAACATCTGCCTTAACTGCGATGCCAATTTGTTTAGACGAATTAGATTATAATAAACCCGGTATTTTGGGCTGTGCAAGTGAACTTTCTATTAGGACCATGGATTACGCTTGCAAGTCGATTTGGTATTTTTCAATGGTAGGTTTTTTATTGCTATTCGAACCATATTTAAATAAGCCACCACTTTTCCGTTTAAACCCCAAAGATGAAATGAGTCAAGTAGTTGTAATCGGTAGGGAAATAATTTCAAAACTGGTAATTAAGTATTGGGAATATGATTCAATTTAATTTCATATAACCTCATGCTTTACTCGGGCAGGTGCTCCGCTGCCGCTACGCACCTGCCGGTAAGCATGGTCGTTCAGCGGCAGAATACATTCGCAGGAATTAAGGTAACTTTGATACGTTGGAAGATGTTCAATAAACTATTCTGTGAGGGTGCAAATGATTGAGATAGTTCCCAGCAGCGATTCCCTCTTAGGAGGATATAATGTGTCATCGGCTGTAGACACAACGGCTTATCTATACATATATAATGACGTATTCGTCGAAGAGTGGAATCAATACATTAAGAAAATTAAGGCAGGTTCTGATTTCATCAAATCGAAACGGTTTATGGAGGCCCATGAGTCAGATAATGATGTGTCCCTTGAAACTCTTTCCCACTCAGAAAAGGTAGAGCTTGCTAGGCAAGGTTTCAAGCAAGCTTTACTTAGAAGCGACAAGAAAGGTCGATATTTCCAAAAGTTGGTAGATGAGTTTGATGAGGGAAGAAATTTAATTGCATTTTATAATTCAAAATTCTACACCTATGTAACAGGTAACTTTGCAGATTATATTTCAGTTTATCTGATCGAAGAAATTGAGATAACTAATATTCTGAACGACCTCTATCTGAGAATAAGCAAGAGAAATCGCATCATCACGAAAGAAGAGTTGCTTCGCAATTTTGAAATAAATGATGAAGATTAAATCGCTGAACCAGGCAATACAGCCGATCGCTTCGCTCCGGCTGATTTTTTCGATAGGCTGAAAGGAAAGAGATGGACACCCGCAAACAGCTGGCAGACTTCTATCGTCAAGTTCAACAACGAGCACCAGAAAATTATCAAAGTTTTTCTGATCTCGTTGGGCCAGACCTGATATGGGTTGACGATGAGTACTTAAACGCAAAGACACGAATAGCAATAATTGGGCAACAGATTGATCGATGGGATTATACATATCCTGAATTCATAGATGACTGGAAAGTTGACGATGCTATTGAAGAGTATCGGAAATTCGACTACGGCATTTCCTACTACTCGTCCCCATTCTGGCAGTTCTTTCACCAAGTCCGGCAATTACAGCATGGTCCGAATGCAGGACAGCGAATGGTCCTGTGGACTAACCTGTTAAAATTTGTAGCCGCTGACCAAAGCAGAATATTGTGGAAACCTTACAAAGATTCTGCCATCGCATTGCAGGAGGACATTCTCGTTACTGAATTGCGGATGACTACTCCAGATGTCTGCATTTTTGTAACAGGGCCTGACTACGACGAAATTCTTGAGCAATACTATCCCGGAATACAATTCCAAGACCTCACTGCTCCAGTCAGAGTATTTGCCAAATTGAAGCACAAGGATTTACCCAGGAGATCCTTCCGGTGTTATCACCCAAAGTACCTTCGTATCGGCGGGCACTGGGAAGAGACAATAAGCACACTTGGCAAAGAACTCGGTTGGAAAACACAAGAATAGCCTAACAAATTAAGGATTAGTTCCGAGTCGCGGCACGCGTGCTCGGAACTAATCCATGGTTCAAGAAGCCGCGGTCTATAGGGGGAAAGGTCGATAGTTTGGGGATGGATTTGGAGGTTAGATCAGGCAGAGGAAATCCAAAAGAATCTTTCAAGCGGCGGAAAATCGAAAATCAAGTCATTCATGGTCATTAAAATAGCTGGTTAAAACGTTTTAAAACCG
The DNA here is from genome assembly GCA_002403385.1 of Syntrophaceae bacterium UBA4767. Taxonomy (GTDB): domain Bacteria; phylum Desulfobacterota; class Syntrophia; order Syntrophales; family UBA4767; genus UBA4767. The sequence continues at coordinate 13,185 of DHHR01000026.1, forward strand.
GCATTTGGGCACAAATAAAGGGAACGGTTCTCTTTAAATTATGTAAATTATGCGGCGCTCCAACCGAATTGACTTTGACAGCAAAGCCAATATTGACGTAGTTCTTCTTCAGTGATATCTTCTAATTGTTTATTGTAAAAGCGCTGTAGGCGCAAAACGGAACTTACATAGGATTCCGTGCTTCTTTTTGCATAACCCGCTAACTGGAGATCTTCCCTAAAACGATTGATCAACTGGCTCATGGTATCTTCCTTTCTTCTTTTGACCTTGTCGGGTAGAAGATACCGACCTGCAAGCCGGTAAGAAGATACCATGACTTATTTGATCAAGCAATAACGATTGAAGTCGGTTAATCTGCCGCGTAGCGGCTTACTTGAACAATTGCATGAAGACGGATTGCAATTCCACTGTGCTTCATTGCAACCGCTTATGCATGCCGTTAGATCCTGAAAGGAGGACACAAAATGAACGAACAAGAACACATCGCAAGCACATCGCCATCTTTGGGAGAAGAATCAGTACCAATTATATTAGCCTCGCAAGGACAGCGATTCGGAACTATGCTGTTGGATATGGTTTTCTTTTATATCTTTGCTCTAATTTTTGGATTTGTACTGGGCTTAATAGGATTAGGCCAGTTAATCGAGAATACGCCTTTGAACGACTATTTGTTAGGCATGATTATTCTCCTTATCTACTACGTTCCCCAAGAAGCATCATCAGGTAGAACACTAGGAAAACGAATTACAGGGACAAAAGCGATAAATGAGGATGGAACTGAATTGTCTTTTGGTCGGGCATTGGGGCGAACACTATGTCGTTTTATACCGTTTGAAGCATTCTCATTTTTCGGCGGGAAAGGTAGGCCGATAGGATGGCACGACAGTATTCCTAAAACAAAGGTTATTTCAGTAAAGAAAATCTAACAAATCAGTAGAGCTGAGCTTGCGCTCATCCAGCTTTTTGATGGACGGCTATCGAAAAAAGAGATAAAGATAAAAGAAATAGAAGCCGCCCATCAATGCGCTGGAGCGCATGCCACATCGCCCGTATGGAAGGCCGTTGGCCTTCCGCAGGCTCGTGCCATCGCTCAGCTCCGCTGATGCCATGAACAATAAACCACAAATTCAGAGGAACGGATCATGACTATGATCCTTCCAATCGGTCTTCAGCATGTTATGGAGGTATATAGGCTTATTCGTCGATCTCACCGTTCGAGAATAAAGGCAGTGAATGAAGTAGCTCTAACACGCCGGGTTAATCCCCAGACGGTTACGTCAGCATGCACCAGAAGCCTGGAAATAGGAACGGATGAATTTGACGAATTCCTGCGCTCCGAAAACTCCGAGGCATTTTGCGAGCCCTTGGTACGAAGATTCCCCCCTTATCAAAGAGAAATCGAGGCCATTTTCGCCGAACTTGATGGCAAAAAGGACCAGGCTCCCGACGATCCACTCAGAGCGATAAGGGAGCTCTTCCCCGATGAAAAGAAGGATCTTCTTCGCTTGCTGTTGCTACACAACATTAGCGGGAGGCTGTCCGCATGGTCAGAGCGCCACGATATACCGGAAGACATCAGGCAAGAAATTTTGGCAATGCAGAAACAGATTGACAAGACATAATAATGCGCTATGCAGGGGTGAATGGCCATGATTGACTTGGAGAATGTGACTTGAGCGAGTTTTTTCAACGAGTCCGTGATCTGATCAGTGCCGGTGAGGTGCGGATTTCCGAGCATGGATACGATGAACTGGTAGAAGATGGCCTGACAGCAAGAGAGATACTTGCGGGCATTCTGACGTCGGTGGTCGTAGAGGAATACCTGGATTATCCTAAAGGGCCGTGCGTTCTTCTCCTGCAAAAAGACCGTGCGGGTAACTCCGTACACGTTGTTTGGGGTATCCCGAACGGGTATGACAAGCCGGTTGTTCTGGTCACGGCATACAGGCCGGACCCGGAGCGCTGGGATGAGCATTTCTTGAGGAGGCGATGATTATGAGACGCCGAAAAAAAACCAAGTATGTGCATGAAGGGCGGTATGTGGCTGAAGTGGATGTCGATCTTATCGAGGACGAGGGGGCGTGGTCTCCTTACCTTAGTATTGACGACGCCTACAAACTCGATGACGTGCGAGATGCTCTCCGTAGAGGCGATCTGGTATCGGCTTCACAATATGGCAGAATTTTCGAGCTTCATCTTGTGGCACAGCAATAAGACTGCCCAATCGGGTAAGGGGGAGAGAAAAACTCCCCCTTACCCGATTGGGCAATCATTAAATAGAACCGTCCCCATTTAATCCGCATTTAATCCGCATCGCTTCGACAGTCGAAAGTCGGTGATCCGCCTGGCCGGGTTGGACCTGAACGCCAAGCGCAGCGGAAGCGCGGTGGCTGTGATCAGCAAACGCGGCAACACGGGCCTGCGCTATGCGCTGTACCATGCCTCGATGATAGCAACCGCTTCCGACAAGCACTTCCGGGAACTGTTCACACGGTACTTGAGCGGTCGTGAAAAAGAGCGCGGCATCAAGACCAAGATGCTGGTGATCGCCTGGACGATGATGAAAAACAAAACGGTTTTCAACCCTGAGTTGTTGGAGTCGAGCATGGCGTAAACGGAAAAATCGGTTGTTCGGCGAGAGAGCCCGTTTATAACAACGTTGGGGTGAAACAACTCCGGGCGGGACAATCCCGGGCCTCTCTCTGAACTCAAAAGCCTGGATAAGGAATGATGGATGCCGGTGCATGAATTTCCTCGCCGGATGTCGGATAAACGTAACGATCAGGCTGTGAGTTCGCCGAAGTGAGAGA
>DHHR01000060.1 GCA_002403385.1 Syntrophaceae bacterium UBA4767
CATCATCTATGCCGTAAAAATAAACTGCCTTCAGTTTTCAGTTGACTGAAGCTTTTTCATGGGAGGTGCGGATGAAACTTACTGATATGTTCAAACTGAATGGAAAGGTTGCGCTGGTTACAGGCGGAGGCAGAGGCCTTGGAAAATTCATCGCCACGGGCCTTGCAGAGGCCGGGGCAGATATCATTATTGCTTCCCGGAAAATGAAAAACCTGGAGGCAACGGCGAAGTCCATTGAAAAAGAAAGCGGCGTCAAAGTCCTGCCCATCGCCTGCGACTTGGCAAAGGAAGAAGATATTGACCGGATGCTTAAAACCGCCTCGGAAAATTTTCCCCGCATTGATATCCTGGTCAATAACGCCGGCGCTACATGGGGGGCTCCCACGCTCGATTTTCCCCTGGATAAATGGGATCACCTCTTTGATGTAAATGTCAGGGGGGTTTGGATATTGACCCAGAAAGTTGCCAGGACGATGAAGGCCCAGGGGGGCGGAAATATCATCAACATATCGTCCATCATGGGTTTCAGGGGTTCCGAAGAAATAGCCCATCCTGCAATTCCCTATAATTCCACCAAGGCGGCGATTAACCTCCTCACTATGAATCTGGCGATAAAACTTGCCCCCTATAATATCCGGGTAAACGCCATTGCGCCGGGTTTCTTCCGAACGGATATGATGGCTTACCTCGAAAAGCCGGACAATAAAGCCATATACGACACTCTGGTCAATTCCGTTCCCTTGAGGAGAGTTGGCGATATTGACGATATCAAGGGAGTGGCCGTGTTTCTGGCATCTGATGCATCGGCGTACATGACGGGGCATGTCATCATTAATGACGGCGGTTTACTCGCGAAGTAATCATTGGGTATTCTTATGGATAAAAAAGCAATCCCCCTACATGCCGCCACCGTTGTCTTACTGCGGGAGAAAAACCACAGTCAATACGAAATATTTCTGATGCGCCGCCGTCAGAATTCCTCTTTTGCAAGAGGCGCCTTTGTCTTTCCGGGAGGACGTCTGGACGAAACGGATTGTCGGGAAGATATTTTCCCATACATAGTCGGGCTCTCTCCAACCGATGCGAATATCCTTTTACAGGAGCCGGATTTGCCTCCATCAACAGCCCTGGGCTTGTTTATCGCCGCTATCAGAGAAACATTTGAGGAAGCCGGCATCCTGCCGGCATATGAGACTTCGGGAGACATATTTTATCTCACCGGCCAGGATGCATTGGAAGCTTATCAAGCATTGCGCTTTAAAGTCCATAAAAAACAAATTTCCATGAAGCGCCTGGCCGAGAAACTGGGCATCCGTTATGCGCTGGATCTTTTGCTCCCTTACTCTCACTGGATCACCCCAGAAATTGAGAAGAGAAGATTCGATACACGTTTTTTTCTCATGCGGATGCCTGTCGGCCAACATGCAGTCCATGACCGTATGGAACTGACGGACTCTCAGTGGATGACGCCGGCTGCCGCTCTGGCTGAACACTATGCCGGCCGCATCTTCCTCATGCCGCCGACGCTAAAGACCATAGAAGAACTCAACACCTATACAGCCATCGGTACGCTTTGGGAAGCCGCCAAGTCACGCGACATTCGAACTATCCTGCCGGAATTTTTTAAGGAAGGCAGCGAGATGGGAGTTAAACTTCCCCATGATCCGGAATACACCATTTCTGCTTATAAACAACCGGCAAGGCGCGGTGAAACTTCACGCATCGTTATAGAAAACGGCGGCTGGAAATCGGTCTGCATCGAAAAGAAGGAATTAAAGCGGCCTTAAGCGTCTTTTCCCTTGCTTAAAGACGCTTAAGGCAAAACACGGTAGATTAAAATTGATGGTCTCGGAAAAAGGCGGAGATGTCACCCTGAGCTGTTTGTCCTGAGCCGGCCGAAGGGCTCACCATGACAAAACCCGCGAATTTTGACTTTTTACGATTTTGTTAAAATTTAACCTGGGGCGTAGCTTTGGCCGTAGCCGGCGCTTCGAAGAAAGGCGCCTTTTGAAAACCAAACATGCCTGCAACGATATTGGCGGGGAAACTTCTGATCGCCACGTTGTATGTCTGAACAGCCATGTTGTAACGTCTTCTTTCAACAGCAATGCGGTTTTCCGTCCCGGCCAGTTCATCCTGAAGACGGATAAAATTCTGATTTGATTTCAGATCGGGATACCGCTCAACCACCATAAGCAGCCTGCTTAAAGCGCCTGTCAATGCGTTATTGGCGGCAATCTTGTCCGGCACGGTGACGGCGCCTCCCACCCTCGCCCTGGCGTTCGTAACCTCGACGAGAACTTCTCTTTCCTGCTTGGCATAACCTTTAACCGTCTCCACCAGATTTGGAATCAAATCGAAGCGTCGCTGCAACTGGTTCTCCACCTGCGCCCAAGACCCCTTCACCGCTTCGTCCAGTCTAACAAAGGTATTGTAGTGTCCCTTGAAAAAGCCATAGAGGGAAAAAACAATCAGCAGAATAATAATGACGGCAATGAGGGCATTTCGTTTTCCTTTGGTCATAGTAAACCTCCCATGAAAAAGCTTCAGTCAACAAAAAACTGAAGGCAGTTTATTTTTACGGCATAGATGATGATCACGTTAACCTCCCATTCGAGCTCGACCGCTCAACATTCTGGTTC
>DHHR01000039.1:0-29331 GCA_002403385.1 Syntrophaceae bacterium UBA4767
TGTCCGTCTTGCCACTGCTCTGATTGATCCATTTGATCTCGTTGGGATGAACAACGTGAATCTCTACTCCCTCCACCTCTTGTAATGCCTTCGCTATCCACTTTAACTGATTCCCCGCCTCAAATATCACCAGCTTCTGCTGAACTCCCAATCCCTTGAGCAATCCTTGGAGCCCTCCTCGCGTTGGCTCTATCTCTTTATTTACTACTACCCGCTTCTTCTCATCGATCCCATGAATAACAAAACTCTTGCTGCTGATATCCATTCCAATGTAAATCATAACTGCCACCTTTCGTTAGTTGGTTTGCTTTGGTAGCCTAACCAACTGTTACGCCTTCGGGCTTAACTGTCAACTGGCGCTTGGGGGCTTTTTCATAGTATCTCCCATACTATTTTGCCGTCAATTATTGTCATCACAACTTTTATGTTTAAGATCTCTTCCGGTTCTATTTTTGTAATGTCATTATTCAATACTATCAGGTCGGCCAGCTTACCGGGTGTGAGCGATCCTTTTGATTTCTCTTCAAAGGAAGCATAGGCGGGATAAAGAGTGTAGGGGAATAAAGGGGACGGGAATAAAGCGAATAAAGGAATAAAGGGGACAGGAATAAAGGGGACGGTTCTCTTTAAATTACTCTTTAAATTATGCGGCACTCCAGCCGAATTCAGTTTGACAACAAAGCCAATATTGACGTAGTTCTTCTTCAGTGATATTTTCTAATTGTTTATTGTAAAAGCGCTGTAGGCGCAAAACGGAACTTACATAGGATTCCGTGCTTCTTTTTGCATAACCCGCTAACTGGAGATCTTCCCTAAAGCGATTGATCAACTGGCTCATGGCATCTTCCTTTCTTCTTTTGACCTTGTCGGGTAGAAGATACCGACCTGCAAGCCGGTAAGAAGATACCATGACTTATTTGATCAAGCAATAATGACAAAATCGTAAAAAGTCAAAATTTGCGGGTTTTGTCATGGTGAGCCCTTCGGCTGGCTCAGGACAGGCTCTGTCGAACCATGACGTAATATCAATTATTTATGTTCACCCTTCGACAAGCTCAGGGTGACAATTGGGACTTTTTACGAGACCATCAATAATGATAGAAGATAGTTAATCTGCCGCGCAGCGGCTTACTTGAACAAGTCGCTACAGCTCAGGTCACGGTTTGCATAAGACGCTTCGCGTCTCGGCAAATCGCGCCAATGCTGAGCTCCAACGTTAGAAGCATATAAGGAGGAGAAAAATTATGCCATGTGACGCAATGAAAGTTATTGAAGACGAGGAGCCTATCACAACCGAGAACCAACCTAAACAGGAGGTAAAAAAAATGAGTACAACTTTAGTCATGCGGCGTATGCCGGAATTCGAGATGGACGCCTATGATGCAGCCACTGGCCATTACACAAAAGTATCCAGCGAGCAACTGAAGGGCAAATGGGCAGTGGTGTGCTTCTATCCGGCAGATTTCACCTTTGTATGTCCCACTGAAATCGCCGCTATGAACGCTCATCTTGATAAGCTGAATGAGCTTGGCGTAGTCGTGGTGCCTGTTTCTGGAGACACCAAGTTCAGCCATAAACGTTTTGTAGAGACTGAGCCCCTGCTAAAGGGTTTGAAACTCACTATGGCTGCCGACACTACCGGCAATGTTGCCCGTAAATTCGGCGTCTGGGTTGAGCAGGAAGGTGTTGCCCTACGCGGTAGATTCATTATCAACCCCGATGGAATTGTCGTAGCCGAGGAGACGGTTGCCGACAGTGTGGGCCGCAGCGTGATTGAACTAATTCGCCAACTGGAAGCATGGCAGCATGCCTACAAGACTGGCGAAGTTTGCCCTGCTAACTGGCGTAAAGGTAAAAAGACACTTCCGGTTAACACCGATGTGGAAAAAATGACCGGTAACGTGGGCAATTATGTCACCCTGGAAGACATCCTCTCGTAACAGCCTTATCAAGGCCAAACAGAAGGAGTCAGCCATTTACAAAGGACAAAGAGAAGGGTGAAAAGCATTGCCCAATCGGGTAAGGGGGAGTTTTTCTCTCCCAGCCCCCACACCATCCGGCATGCGGGTCCGCACCGGGCGGTTCACGGAGATTACCGGGCCGTAGCCGGGTAGTGAATATGCACCCACAGTTTCAGGCGTTCATTCGGGTCGAACGATTCTACGACGCGCCTCATGTGCACTCCTCCGTACGGATTCATCGTGTCATGAGAGCTCATAGGGGTTCTTCCCTTCTCTGTGTTCGGCCCTTCGGCGGGGTAAGTCTTTCCCGGCTTTTCTCTTTTCGCCGGGCTTGTTTACTCGCGCCTACTATGGCCTTAAGCTGACTCCTGTCCGGTACCACGGCATGTTGCCATGACGGGCGCCACTCCCGTAGGAGTTGCAAACCGGGCAGGTCTCCCCGGATAAGGGCATGAACTGTGACTATGCAACCGCAGCATTTACCGTATCTCCCGAATCCAGGGCTTTGTCATGTTGTGCTGACTTGCCCGGAGACTTAAGCCTTGTATGCTGTTTCTGTTCGTCGGGTTTGTTAGCTTTGCACTCCGGCTTCCTTCGGACGGTCTCTCGCGATTCCGCCCTTGCCTTCGGCTAGTACTTGTGTCAAAGTATGAAAACATTAACAGGATTCACGTACAGGGGACTTGCACCCCATAAGTTCACGCCCATGCCGGGCGTACACAAAAACTTCAGCGGACGGCCCAAAAGCGGGGCGCCGCTGAGTCGCCCCGATAGCCGCTTAAAGAATTGAGTGGATACGATGATCAAAAATCAAATGGAGAAAATATATCGAGATAGCCCGCTGTATAAGATTCCATGGAACAGGACTACTCCACCCGAAATATTGAAAAAAGCGATAACGGCAAATGTTCCAAAACAAGGAAAGATTATCGAATTTGGCTGTGGTGCTGGGAACTATGTCATATGGTTTGCAAAAATGGGGCATGAGATCACAGGGATAGATATTTCGAAAAATGCAATAAATATTGCGAGAGAATCCGCTTCGACCACTGGAGTCAAATGCAAATTTATTGAGGCAGATGTGACCGGCGATCTGCCATGTTTCGATGAAAAATTCGATTTTGCATATGACTGGGAGTTATTACACCATATATTTCCTAAAGATAGAGACAAATATATTAAAAATGTGGCAAGCCTGTTAAAACCAGATGGAAGATACCTATCGGTGTGTTTCAGTGAGGACAGCCCCCAGTTTGGAGGTTCGGGAAAGTACAGGAAAACCCCACTTGGAACAGTCTTATATTTTTCTGGGGAGAAAGAGTTGGAGTCATTGTTTACAAAATATTATGTTGTTGAGGAATTAAGGACAATTGATGTTGAAGGAAAGAATGTTATACACAAGGCAATTTATGCATTGTTAAGAAAGATGACAGAGCGGGGGCATAGGTAACACTTCTGTCCTCATTTGTCCGAGGACGGACTTGACTTGACAGTTAGATAAAAAAAGTGGTCAGTACCCTCCAGATTGTTTAGCCATAAACAAAAAAAAAGAGGATAACAAGATGACCACCCAAGAGAAGCTTATCAGAAACAAACTAAGTTTACTAGAGTTAGCGGAGTATTTGAAGAACGTATCGGAGGTCTGTAAGGTAAACGGCGTATCACGTCAGCATTTTTGCGACATCAAGAAAGCATACGAGGAGAACGGTTTAGACGGACTCCGGCAGAAGAGCCATCGGAAACCATGTATGACGAATCGGGTAGCTCCGGAGATAGAAGAAGCCGTTGTCCGGATGGCTTATAAATATCCGGCCTATGGACAAGCCAGGGCGGCCAATGAGTTAAAGAAGCAGGGCATATTGGTTTCTTAGACGGAGAAGCTATCTTCCTCTGGTTTTAATTATAATCGTTCTTTTGGGGATGAATTATTTTGAATATCTAGGACATAGTGAAACATATGATGATATATGGGAAATAATATGTCTGAGACCTTTGAAAAACGGCCCCTCACGTCATTCCGACGCGTCACCCCGATGAAAATCGGGGCGGAATCTATAACGGCTTGAAAACACTGGATTCCACCGTATCGAGTACGGGGCAGGCTCAAGTCAAGCACGGAATGACGGCAAGGCGATTTAATCACAAATTCAAAGGTCTTTTATTAGCAATGTTCCCATCAAGCGTCAAGTATTAAGTATCCTGTTTCCAGAAGACCTATCCCCAGAATATTTATTTTCCCCTCAAAAGATATTCAGGGAAGACGCAAAAGCTCATCCCAGTTCAAATCAGTAAATGATTTACGCAGAACATGGTCGTCGTCGAGCAGGTGATAACTGAGGTTCGCAAAAATTGCACGGGCGATGTTTTTGATTTCCTGGGGTGGTACCAGATCATCGCGACGGCCATGAAAGATAATGGTGGGGACGTCAGTCCGAACATTCAGATAAGGTATAAATTCCGGTAAATTGAGAGCCGGCGCCAACAGGATGAGTTTTTTAACGCTCCGTTCGTTGCTGCAGGAATAGATCGCAGCCATCAAGCCTCCGTAACTTGAGCCGACCAAAATGAGATCGTTTTGATTCTCAAGCAGGTGGTTTAATTTTTCCATTCTTTGGTGTATCGGACCCACAAAATCTTCGATAATCATAGCGGGATACCTCTTTCTAAAAAAAGTTCCCTTTGTGCCCCGACTGGTGCTTTCCAGTCCGTGAATAAATACTCTTGTCGGAATCACCATGTTGTCCTTATAACCCGCAAGGCAAGAACTTCCAGCGGAATTTTTTTGATGGCCTGATTTAGAAAGTCACCTCGCTTCTGCGTTGATTTTAGTATGCCAGTATGCTAGAAACTCTTCAAGAGGAATATAAGATATATGTGCATTGTCGCACCCATTAGAGTATTGAGACCGCAGAGGCAATATGTGGCCGACGTCGCCTCGCTTCCCTATGACGTGTTGTCCATCGAAGAGGCAAGAAAGATAACTCAAAATAATTCTTTAAGCTTCCTCAGAGTGGAGAAAGCGGAAATTGATATGCCGGATCACGCTTATAGAGGCTGTGTCTATGAAACAGCAAAGCGTAATTTGGAGGCGCTGATTGAAAAAAAGGTCATGCGTCGCGAAGAGACGGCTTGTTATTACGTTTACCGCCAGAAAATGGGAAACCACGAACAGTATGGCATTGTTGGAGGGATTGCCATCGATGAATATTTGTCGGACAGGCTCAAAAAACATGAACAGACGAGGACGAATAAAGAGTTGGATCGCACCCGTCATATTGATACGGTAAACGCACAAACAGGCCCCGTCTTTGTAGCCTATAAAGCTCGACAGGATATTGATCGGCTGGTTGAAAAAATAACCGGTCATCCGACTGAATACGATTTTGTCAGTGATGATGGAATCGCGCATACCGTCTGGCTGATTAAACGTCAGGAAGATATCGATACGCTCAGGAAATCCTTTGCCGATGTGCAATCACTTTATATAGCGGATGGCCATCACCGTGCTGCAGCCGCGGTAGCGGTGGGAAAAAAGAGAAGGGCGCAAGAGCGTGGTTCTGGCAATAAACCATACGATTACATCATGGCCGTTCTTTTCCCTCACAACCAGCTCGACATTATGGCTTATAACCGCGTGGTGAAGGATCTTTGCAAAATGGACGAATCGGCGTTTTTACGGCGTGTTGAAGGCTCGTTTCACGTCACGAAGGCTTTTTCACAGAAGCGCCCGGAGCGCCTCCGTGAATTCGGCATGTACCTGTCCGGACAATGGTATAAGCTAACTATGAACAAGACAGGCCCTGGAATACCCGATCCTGTAAGCAATCTTGACGTTTCCATTTTGCAGAACCATCTTTTGAAACCTATATTGCAGATTGATGATCCCAAAACGGACAAGAGGATCGATTTTGTTGGCGGCATTCGCGGTGTCGAGGAGTTGGAAAGACTGGTTGATTCCCGAAAGTTTGCCGTCGCTTTTTCCCTGTATCCTACAACGCTCGATCAACTTGTGGCTGTCGCGGATGCGGGAAAGATGATGCCGCCTAAGTCCACCTGGTTTGAGCCCAAGCTCCGCAGCGGGATTTTTGTTCACCCGCTTTGGTAGGAATAACCATGGTGGGAAGCAGGATAAGCATAATCCTTAATGCGAAAACCGACGACTGTCCTTTAAGGCGATGCGAGATTTTTTGGCTGATATTTCTGTTTTAAGACAAAATGATGAATCGCTCGATGAGCTTATGGTAGGGCGACTCAATATTCTTCAAAAGAAGAAGGGTTATCGTTTTTCACTTGATGCCTTTCTTCTGACTGATTTCATTCGTTTAAAAAAAGGAAGCGCGGTTCTGGACTTAGGGGCGGGAGGAGGAATTCTCTCTTTGCTTCTTTCCCAGTGTAGGAACTGTCGCCATATAACCGGCATTGAGATTCAGAAGGCGCTGGCCGATATGATGAAACGCAGCATAAGAATAAATCGGCTTTCCGATAGGATTAGCGTTTATCAGGGTGATGTCAGAAGGATTGAGGCCATTGTGAATCCGCGCGAATTTGATGCCGCAGTCTTGAATCCGCCGTATCGTAAAGTGGGTGCGGGGAAAATAAGTCCAGATCATCAAAAGGCGATAGCCCGACACGAAGTTGAAGGGACCATTGGTGATTTTTTAAAAGCAGCGGCGTATGCGTTAAAAAGCTCCGGTTGTATCCATGTCATTTATCCGGCTGCTAGGGTTGTGGAGCTGATTTATAAAATGAGAATAAATCATTTGGAACCGAAAAGGCTCAGGATTGTTTATTCTCACAGAGACGCCACCGCGGAGTTCGTTTTGGTGGAAGGTCTTAAAGAGGGTGGCGAAGAGATGGAAATTATGTCGCCCTTGTTTATTTATACGAAAAAAGGTCAATATACAAAAATGATGAAGGATATCTTTAGAAATCTTTCAACTTCTCAATAGCTCTTCTCCTGTAGATTTCTTTGGCCATAACCCTTTGGAGAATTTCTTTCAACTCAGGGTCCGATATAGTGGCGATGCTTCTTTCGATTAATCTCTTATCCTTTTCTTTTAGAGATGAGGAGGCGAACGTTAGGGAATTCCATCCGCCGCGGCTTGGAGCACGATAAACATCACCGATGGAAAAATGAAGGTTCTTAACCGGTTCTTTTTCTTGCAATTTGTTGATCTTTTCAATAATTTCTTCTTTTAAGAATTGAAGTTGATGTATCCAGACAGATGAAGATGCCTTGATATAAAGAGTATTTCCTCTGATGCGGTTGGGCCGTGTTTGGCGCGCAACTTGGGGCCCCACGGCTCGATTCCAGATATCCTGTAGCTTTTGATCTTCAATATCCAGAATGATCTTTCGCTTTTTCAGGGTTGTTTGTAAAATACCTCCGAGTTGTTGCAATCTTGCTTGAGGGATTCTTCTGGGCATATATGTCCTTACATTAGTAACGATTGAAATGAGACCTTTGAAAAACGGCCCCTCACGTCATTCCGACGAAAGTCGGAATCTATAACGGCCTGAAAACACTGGATTCCGTGTCAAGCACGGAATGACGACAAGGCGATTTAATCACAAATTCAAAGGTCTCTGAAATAATCTTTAAAAGGTTTGATGATGAATCTAATGGATATGATAAAAAAGGTCAAGAGACATCCGGACTATCACAAGGCTGGCATGATTGTTTGTCATAATGGGGTTGTCCGGGGAACATCAAGGCAGGGGCAGCCCGTCAGTGAACTTTTCGTGAAGGCGGACCGGCAGCGCCTGGCGGACATTGTTGCTGGAATGAAAAAACGACACGGGATCATTGAGATTCTTGTTGAGGTTGCCGAAGGGAAGCTTCAGGTGGGGGAAGACCTAATGTTGGTTGTCGTGGCGGGTGATTTCAGGGAGAATGTTTTTCCTGTCTTGATGGATACCGTCAACGCCATCAAAAAAGAGGTAACAAAGAAGACCGAAATATGAAAATTCCAGCACGCAATTTTTGTGGCGCTTATCTTTCTTGGAGAAGGGTATGAATCTCATAAAAACCATTTACATCCGTGTTTTTCGTCACAGGGGAAAATATGCTTGCCTCTGTTTGTTTATTGTGGGGAGCTTTTTCCTGCTGAAGACGGATTGTACGGCGCAGCAAATCCTTGCGGATACAGAACGAAAGATGAAAACGGACGGTTTTTGGATCGGCATCCATCCTTGTCCAGATAAGATTATCATGACGGGGAAAGAGATCGTGTGTCTAAATGCTCATATTGAGAATGATTTGAAGTTGACACGGGATATCACACAACTTCCACCTTCGATTTCCGGGACGGAGTTGGCTTCGTCGCTTCAGGCGCTACTGGATCGCTACCGAAAGCGAAGGTTATTCTTTAGAAACGGTTTGCCGGCCAACGCCGCGTTCTACGAACGAATCAGAATAAATATGAATTTTGAACGAATCTTGCCGCAAATGCCGGTTCAATATGGCATCACCACGCAAATGACCAATCAGAGATGCCTGCCGACGATGGAAAATTTGCACACGAAGGGATTAAATTTCAACTTAGACATGCTGCAAGACAACTCGTTTGATATGGGAACACCGGTGGCTGTGGTCCATGCCAGCGCTGATGGCGAGTGGTATTATGTGATTGACAAGCACAATAATGGTTGGGTTAAGGCCGACAGGGTGGCCTTGTGTGACGTAAATGAACTAAAAGAATTTTTGTCTCCGGTGCGGTTCGCCGTTGTGATAAAGGCAAAGGTCAGTGTCTATCTTAATGCAAACCTCACGAAGTATTGTGATTATGTCCGGATGGGAACCAGACTTCCACTTTATGGAAATTTAGGCGCGACTGTGCTGCAGGTAGGGATTCCTTTTCGGAAAGCGGACGGCAGACTGTCCATGGGAGTGGGCTACATCGCCGCGTCAGGAGTTCATGAGGGGTATCTGCTCTACACGGCCAGAACGATTATTGAACGCGCTTTCGAACTCATCAATACCCCTTACGAATGGGGCGGCCTAAACGGTGAACAGGACTGCTCGCAGTTTATACAGGAAATTTTTGCGACCGTGGGGCTTGCCTTGCCGCGAAACTCTTTCAAACAAGCTCAAACCGGGATTTTGCTCGATCAATTTCCAGGGGAAACGCCGAACAGAGTAAAGGTGGAATCCCTCGCCCGCAAGGCAACGGGAGGCATTACCCTCCTTTATATGAAGGGACATATTATGTTGTTTCTCGGCACGGTGGACAATTGTCCCTATGCCATTCATAATACATGCTCTTACAGCGAGGGAAAAACCTTGCAGGGAACAAGAGTCCAAATCATCAACAACGTTGCCGTAACAAGCCTCTTTTGGGGGAAAGAAACACAAAAGGGCTCCTACATCGAAAGGTTGTTGATGGTAATGGCCATTTGCGGCCCCCTGTAACGGCGCCTTTAATCTACAATAGCCTTCTCAATTCTTCACAGAAGATATCGTAGAGTTTCTTGTCAAAGAGAACGAAACGGATACACTCAATGCCTGTATCTCCTCCGATGTAGTCAAGGCTGGTTTTAAGGGCGATATGCGCCGCTTCCTCAAGGGGATAGCCGTATGCGCCGGCACTGATGGCAGGAAACGCAATGCTTCTTAATTTTCTGGCAGAGGCCAGCTTCAGACTTTCCAGATAGGCGCTTTTGAGAAGATTCGCTTCTCCTGCAGCGCCACCTTTGTAAATAGGGCCCACGGTGTGGATCACATATCTTGCCTTCAAATTTCCTCCCGTGGTAATTACCGCTTGACCTGTTGGACACCCGCCAATTTTCCGGCATTCCTCCATGATGGAAGGACCGCCGGCGCGATGAATGGCGCCGTCGACGCCGCCGCCGCCTGCAAGTCTGGCATTGGCAGCATTGGCGATGGCATCGGTTTCTTGCCGGGTGATATCTCCCTGAACGATGGAAATAACGGTATTTTTTATTTTCACCTCCATAGCTTACCTCCTCCCTTGCCGAATAAGTGTTCCTTCGCCATAGACCAACATCCTATAGGTCTTTTCAATACGATCCCAGTTGCCTTCACGATCCATGGACCAGTGTCTGCCTATAACGGAAACGACCTTCCCCAATTGAATTTCAGCGATTTTTTCTTCTATCCTTTTTATGTAGCTTGCCCCGCTTTCCGGCATTTCACCGCGCCTTCCGAGCATGGCGTGAATGAACAGGTTACTGATGCCTTTTTGTTTTGCAAGATCCATAAGGGCAAAAAGATGATTGAGAGAGCCGTGAGAGCTGAAGAAGGATACGACGCCCAGCAGATGAAGAGCGGAAGCTGTATTTTGGGCGGCTTCCATAACAGCGGCAAAAGCTTCGTTGGCAAAGAAAGATCCATCCGCAATAGCCCGATCAATCTTTACCCTGTCGGCATAGATTTTTCTTCCGGCGCCAATATGAAGATGGCCCGCTTCTGAATTCCCGACCGTTCCGGCTGGAAGTCCCACCGCTTCCCCGGCGGCCTGCAATGTTGCATGAGGATAGGCTTTCATAAGCCAGTCCATGGTGGGCGTATGGGCCT
Organism: Syntrophaceae bacterium UBA4767; assembly: GCA_002403385.1. Taxonomy (GTDB): domain Bacteria; phylum Desulfobacterota; class Syntrophia; order Syntrophales; family UBA4767; genus UBA4767. The sequence goes on from DHHR01000039.1 coordinate 10,498, forward strand.
TGGCAATCAAATTTCCATAGGTATGCGGGTTTATTCCCCATCCGTCAAGTAGCAGGAACAACAAACGCTCGGAGGGGCGACAGTTGTCTCCGGCATTTTTTTTCAGCAGGGACCGTCCCGTCATGCGGGGCGATTTGGAAAGGCCCATAAGCTCTAAAACGGTCGGCGCCACATCCGTTAAATCTCCATCCTTGCGAAGTGTAAATTTTTTGTTTTTATGGATCAAGATGAACGGCACGGGGCTGTCCGTATGTCCCGTGTCAATAGCGCCGTTGCGGTAAAGCCATTTTTCCACCGTTCCGTGATCGGCGCTGACAATAGTAACAATGCCGCTTCTCAGCGCTTCACGTACCGCCATTCCCGTACAGGCATCTACGGCTTCAACGGCTTTAATAACGGCCTGTTCGTTTTCTATATGACCCACAACATCTACGTTGGGAAAATTTGCAAAGATGAATTGATACGATGGATCATGGATCTTTTCTATAATGGCCTGAGTGATTTGTTCAATGGACATTTCCGGCGCTTCGTCGAACAGAGCCACATCCTTTCTCGTGGGAATGACAAGCCTTTCTTCTTTCGGCCAAAGGGCGCTTTTTTTGCCGTTAAGGAAAAACCCGACATGAACCGCCTTTTCAGCTTCGGTAATTTTCACCTGTCGAAGACCGTGCCTTGCAATGATTTCACTCAATGTATCTTCGACGAGCCCGTCCGGCGGAAATGCAACACGAACATTCAGCCCCTTGCGGTATTCGATCATGGTGGCAAAATGTAGGGATAATTCCCGCATGGTTGGAAATTTGTTAAAATCAGGCGCTGTAAGGCTTTGGGTGAGTTCTATTTCACGTTCACCCCGAATATTATAAAATATAACAGCATCACCACTTTTGAACCGTCCCAAAGGGATTCCGCTTAAGTCAGACAGAACGAAAGGTTCTAAGGTTTCGTCTTCCTGACCTTCTTGATAAGATCTTCTGACAGCTTCGGACATGGTAGAATTACATGTTGAAGACATCTATAACCCTTTTTTGCTACTCCTTATTGGAAGTATTTACTAGCGAAATGCGAGCTATCTGTAAAGAAAAACTTCCTGCGGTAATCCTTCGGCATTGAAAATGTTATGATTAAATGGTAGATTTACCGCTTAAATAAACTATCTTACTGAGGCAACTAGCAAATCCATGATAAATGTCAATAAAAGTCCGGAAGAAATTCTTCAGGAAGAATTTCTAAGGGAAAAAGCCGAGGTACTCGGGCAGGCGGGCCGTAAAGTCTCAGAAGCACTGGACAACCTATCAAAAATCGACAGAAGAATTGAAAAACGCCTTCGACATCTTTCTTTACTATCTAAAAGAACCACGGTTGATAGTTTATCGCGGCATCGTTTACAAAAAGAATTGGCCGGGAAGATCAATCAGGAAATCGAGGAATATAATCAGCTCAGACAGTATGCGGAATTGAGGTATTATTATCTCATTGTGATCCGGGAAGCAATGGGGTTGAGAAGACATCACCGGATTGATGAGTTCTACAAAGTGCCTCCCAAAAAATACTATGTGAAGGACATATGATAGACAGATATAAAAAGCAGCGTGTAAGAATGGTTGATTCACAGATACGTTCGAGAAACATCAAGGATGAACGCGTATTGAAGGCGATGGGAAAAGTCCCTCGGCATTTGTTTGTGGATGAGGGCCTGGTTGATCAGGCTTACAATGATAATCCCCTCCCCATTGGAGAGAGACAAACCATTTCGCAGCCTTACATTGTGGCCCTCATGACGGAAGCCTTGGATTTAAGGGAAAAGGATAAGGTCTTAGAGATCGGAACGGGATCGGGCTACCAATCTGCCATACTGGCTGAACTTGCGGCCAGCGTTTTTTCCATCGAGCGAGTGGCAACACTTGCCGGCAGGGCAAGAAGATTGCTGGATTATCTGGGTTATTATAATGTGGCGATAAGGGTCGGAGACGGAACGTACGGCTGGAGGGAAGAAGCCCCTTTTGATGCAATTATCATTACCGCAGGAGCTCCCAAAATTCCAAAACTGCTGGTAGAACAGCTCACAGTCGGCGGAAGGCTGGTTTTACCGGTAGGGAGCCGTCATTCTCAGACTCTGCTGAAATTAACCCGTATGTCGGAAGACATAAATGATATACGGGAAGAAGACCTAGGCGGCTGTCGTTTTGTGGATTTAATCGGAGATTATGGATGGGAAGATTGAACCGAAAAAAAAATCGCATAAAAAAATATACGCTGTTTCTTGCCGTGTTTACCTTGCTTTTTGTGTGTTCCGAACCGTGCTTTTCTTCCGGCAGCCCCAAAGGTATATACCATCTTGTGAAAAAAGGGGAAACCCTCGCAGATATTTCCAAATTCTACAATGTTAAGGTGCGGGCGTTAATGGAAGCCAACAAGATCAAAAACCCTGATCTGCTTAAGGAAGGGCTTGTCCTTTTTATCCCAGGCGTGCCTCGGTTTTCTGAAAAAGAGGGTCTAAAAAAAGAAGAAGATATGCCACCGAGGATGTTGGGAAGCGCTGCAGTTTCTGGAACGACATCCGACAAAGCGGAATTGCCGACCTCAGTTGATCAAGCAAGTGATATTAAGGTAAACGAGGACAAAAAGCTTAAAGCTGATCAAGTTAAATTCAGGTGGCCGGTCAGAGGTAAGGTGACAAGGCGTTTTGGGGTTCAACCTAATGGGATGTATTGCAATGGCATTACCATTATGGCCAAAGAGAAAAATCCTGTTCTAGCGGCAGCGGGAGGTAAGGTAATTTTCTCTTCATTATTGAAGGATTATGGGGAAACGGTTATTGTCAAACATAAAAAGGGGTATGCGACGGTTTACACAAATCTCGGCATTAGAACGGTTGCGGTGGATGATCAAGTCAAAATGGGTGATCAACTTGGCATTCTGGGTAAGGCAACGGGAAAAGGGGAATCTTACTTGGGATTTGAAGTGCGATACAGGAATAAAGCGGTCGACCCCCTTTCTTTACTACCGTAGCTTGTTGCTGAATTTTAGCGGTAATTCAGGGAGATCCTTTGCTTGAGAGAGAGACTTGATTGACATGAACCATGCCCCTGCGCAGGAAGACAAAGAAGGACAAAAAGGCACATTGTATGTGGTAGCGACGCCGATTGGAAATCTGGAGGATGTGACCTTGCGCGCGCTGAAGGCGCTGAAGGAAGTGCAGCTCATTGCTGCGGAAGATACCAGAAGAACCGGGAAGCTTTTGAAGACTTATCAGATCCAAACGCCCTTGATCAGTCTTTATGACCAAAATGAGCTTAAAAAAAGCAATTACCTCATATCTATGATGAAGAGGGGAATGGATATTGCGTATGTATCTGATGCCGGAACGCCGGGAATATCTGATCCTGGATACATCTTGGTAAGCCAGGCGATTGCCAATGATGTTCAGGTTGTTCCAATTCCAGGGGTGTCGGCTGCCATTGCGGCGCTGAGTGTGGCAGGATTACCCATGGATCGTTTTGCCTTTGAAGGTTTTTTGCCGTCCAAAATGGGCAAGCGACAGAATTTTCTTGTATCCCTGAAAGAGGAGGAGAGGACACTCGTTTTTTATGAATCTCCCAATCGACTGGGGGCAACCTTAATCGATTTATTAGAAATCTTTGGAGACAGAAAAATAGCGGTATTTAGAGAACTAACCAAGGTTCATGAGGAAATCTTGAGGGGTTTCATCTCGGAGGTCATTGCTCTACTAAGAGGAAGAACAATCAAGGGTGAAGTTACCTTAATTGTCGCAGGGAAGGAAAAAACAGATAGTTATAGTTATAAAGGAGACGACCTGATTTTTCGGATATACGAAACCTTAAAGGAGGAAAGTAATCTTTCAAGGCTGGATAAGATTAAAAAGATCGCCGGGGAGACAGGTTTATCGCGTAGAAAGATATATCAGGAGGTTCTAAAATATGAAAAAAATAGGCCATTTTCTTGAACTTTTAAAATAGGTTGTACAGAGATTTCAGGTGACGGAATTATCAAACATCCTGTGACAGTGTGCCCTCTGAGCTATGTTTCCTGACGTAAAAGGCTCTTTTCAAGAAAATCAATGACCGTCTTAACAATGTCGGAAAGACTGGCGGACATTGTATCTATGCAAAAGTGATAGTTTAAGGCATCCGTCCATTCGGTTCCGGTCATATCCCTGATGAACTTGCCTCTCCTCTTGTCTGATTCCTCGATTTCCGTTTGTGCCTTTTGTATGTCCGCAATGTTGCGTGCCTTCATGATCCTTTTTACCCTATGCTCGTAAGGCGCGTGGAAAAAGAGGTGAGTTGTGTTCGCCCGCCCCTTCAATACATGAAACCCAGCGCGGCCGATGATGACGGCACTGTGTTTATCTGCAATATCAGTGATGATTTTGCTTTCAAGATCGAAAAGCTCTCTGTCGTACACCGGTCGTGCCGTTAGAGGTACGTAAGGAATATCAGGGGAGCCAAAGGCGAAAGTCATAATAAGATTCTGGATGAAACCGGATGATTTCTCCTCATATTGTTCAAGAGACGCGGCGCTCCTTTTTAAAATGTCCGCCGCTCGGTATAGAATTTCTCTGTTCACATAGGCAAAACCAAGGGCTTTGGCCACTTCATATCCGACATAGTTTCCTCCGCTCCCCATTTGTCTGGACACGGTTATTATCCTTGTTCTCTTTTCCACAAGGTCATCCATATGCTCCTCCAATTTTTGTAAGTTAGTAGTCTGGTTAATATCCCTCTTTGCTCATCCTTGATCAAAAAAACCAAGGGTATCGAGAGAAGGTAAAGTATACATATAAGGAAAAACACGTGGTTGTAAGCGAGCATGGCCGCCTGCTTTGCGACAACCCCTTCCAAAAGTCCGATGGCCTCCATCCCTGTGCCGGTTATCCCCTTCCCACTTATAAAAACACGCTGCCCGAATTGTTCTATCATACTCATAACAATATCGCTATAGTTTGTAACGTGTTCGACGAGTATGGCATGATATCTCATTTCTCCTCTGGTCAGAAAGGTAGCCGCCAGCGCGATACCGACACTGGCGAACACTTGCCTGGTGACGTTGTACAGACCGGAAGCGGCGGTCAAAAGAGGTTTTTCAACCGTTGACAGCGTTGATGTGCTTAAGGCTACGAATATAAAACCAAAACCGATACCCTGTAATGCCTGGGGAAAAAATATATTCCAATATCCAATATCGAGGGAAAGCCGCGACAGGGCGTAAAAAGAGATGGCATTCACAAAAAACCCGAAACCGACCATGAGCCTTGCCCCGATCCGGTTGTATATCCAGCCGCCAACGGGCATCGCTAGCGCCATCGTAAGGCCCCTCGGCATGAGCGCCAGTCCGGAATTATAGGCGGGGTAGTCGAGGAGCCGCTGCAGTAAGAGAGGTGTGATAAAAAGGCTTGAATAGAGGCCTACATTGTGGATACCGGCGAGAAAGCTGCCAGAGCTGAAATTTATATCCCTGAATATCCTTAAGTTCACCGCCGGGCTATCGGTGGTCAGTTCCCGGATAGCAAAGAGGGCGAGGCCAACGAAAGCAGCCACAGCAAGGCCGCGTATCATACCCGATCCAAACCAGTCCCACTGCTCGCCCTTCTCCAGCATCACCTGGAGCGCCCCGAGGCCTACAGACATGAAAAATAGCCCTAACGCATCAAGCTTCTGTTTTTCTCTCACGAGATAGGGCGGGTCCTCAATCAAGCGCATAATCAGGAGGATGCAAAGAATGCCGACGGGGACATTGACATAGAAGATCCAGGACCAGGAATAATTGTCAACAAGCCATCCTCCGAGGGTCGGCCCGAAGGCAGGTCCGCCGATAACGCCGAGGCCGAAAATTCCCATCGCTGTTCCCTGTTCTTCTTTGGGAAAGGTTTCCAGAAGTATAGCCTGGGATAGTGGTATGATCGTGCCGCCGCCAAACCCTTGAATAATGCGGAAAATAATCATAGAAGTCAGGTTCCAGGCAATCCCGCAAAAGATGGAGAAAACCGTGAAGATGGCCATAGAAAAGACGTAAAACCGCTTACGGCCGAATTTGGCACTCAGAAGCGCTATGATGGGCATCACAATAACGTTGGCAAGAAGGTAGGCAGTCGAGACCCATGTAATCTCCTCGATAGAGGCGCTCAGGGCGCCGCTCATGTTAGGCAGCGCAACATTCACTATGCTGGTACTTAGCGCCGCCATCAAGCCTCCGGACATGACGGCGCCGGTAACAAGCCATTTATTAGGGGATTTATAACTTTCCATCGAAGCTACCGCCTTGTTAGCTCGGAGCCTGTTTTCTTGCTTACATCCACCGTTGCTATGACAGAAAGGCCGGGCCACAACGGGTGGGCAGGGTCAAAGGGGGAGTCGAGGACGATTTTTACAGGTAGTCTCTGAACAACCTTCACAAAATTGCCGGTCGCGTTTTCAGGGGGTAGAAGGCTAAAAATCGCGCCTGTGCCTGGTTGCAGGCTATCAACATGCCCGCGGAAGACGATGCAGGGATAGGCGTCAACCTTTACCTTGACCGGCTGGCCAACGGTCATCTTTTTCACCTGCGTCTCTTTGTAATTGGCGACGACCCATGTATCTTGCTGCACAATGGCAAGGAGGGCTTGTCCCGGCTGAACATACTTGCCCGGATCAACATTTTTTTTGGCGATTCTTCCGGAAACCGGCGCCACTAATCTTGTCCTCTTGAGGTCAAGCTCTGTGAGTCTTTGCCGGGCCTCGGCGCTTTCGATTCTAAAGCCCTGGCCGGCAAGCCTGGCTTGAATTGCCCTAAGCGCCTCACGGGCCTCTTCAACCGCATAGGCGGCTGCTTCCTTCTGAGCAGAGGCAACCTTGAAGGCCGATTCTATCTGGTCATACCTGCTGCGGGGAATAGCATCTTCATCTGCCAGGCGACGATAACGGACAAAATCCTTCTGCGCCAAAACCTCCTGGGCAGTTGCCGCAGCGAGGTTTGCCTGCGCCTGGGCAAGAATCTTCTGCTTTTGGACAAGCGATGCCTCAAGTTCTGCCTTTTCGGATATTAGAACGGAGACAACCTGACTTTTCTCTTTGGCCTCGTCGGCGTAGTCCTGTGAGAAAATGTCAAGAAGCGGAGCGCCTGCTATGACACGCTGATTATCTGTGATGTAAACGTTGACTACTCTCCCGCTTACCTCCGGCGCAACAGGCACGATCGTGCCGGTAACATAGGCATCGTCCGTGCTTTCATGTGAAAGGAAGTAGAAGAAATAAAAGATACCAGCCACCAGACCTCCTGTCACCGCAAGTAGAACAATAATTCTCAATACCCATCTTTTCGTACGCTTGCCCATCATAATCTTCCATATTCCTCTTTCAAATTGTATCCTAAAGCGTGCAGATAACCCGCCTCCGCACGGCAGTACTCATAGACTGCACGCCAATAGTTCGTCTCGGAAAGGGTACGCAAGGCAATGGCGTCCGTTACATCTCTTGCAATGCCGGTGCCCTCCACATATTTCAGCTTAGTGATTCTCAGGTTCTCTTCAGCCTGCGAGATAGCGCCTTTTGCCACCTTAATGGCCTCCATGGCGTTCACTGCATCGAGGTAGTACTTTTTCGCCTCCAAACCGATATCGTCTGTTAGTTTTTTACGTTCAATCCGAAGCCGCGATTGGGCTATCCGCATTTTCTGCACCTCAGCCTTGGTGCTGCCGCCGCTCCAAAGGTTCAGGTTCATTTGGACAGTAATCCCGACATTGCTCTCATCGACAAGATATTTGTTTTCCGTGTAATCGTATTGACCCTGAAGGATAAACTTCGGAAGGTACTCGGACTTCATGGCCCTTTCTTCATACTTGAACGCTTCGATTGTCGCGTCGACTATCTTCAACTCTGTCCGTTGGCTTTCCAGTTTTTCCGCAGCGCCTTCATAAGGCGGCAATCCGGCGCGCGGACCGGACACCTCGGCGACCCCAACCGGAAGAGTAAGGGGGCGGTTAAGCGCGTTGTTTACTCTGGCTTCGTTTATTCTTTTCGTATTTTGCGCATTCAAAAGCTTCTGCCTTCCGTCAGCAAGCTGTACCTCCGCCTCGAGAAGGTCATTTTTTGTGATGACACCACCTTTGAGGAGGTTTCTTGCCACTTGCGCATGGGAAGCAAGGCTATCTACTTCTTTTTCGGCAATGGCAATCATCTTGTCGGATTCAAGAACATCAAAGTAGAGTCTGCAAAACTCCAAGGCAATATCGTTCATGGTTTTTAGCGTATCGAGGCGCTTTGTGTCTTCCAACAATTTCGCAGATTTATACAAGGAAATTGTATTGCCGAAATCATAGATAATCTGCTGAATTGCCAACTGGTATGTATAAAAGTTCCTCTCGCTGCTCCAGGCAACGAGATCGCCTGCCCGCAAACCCGGCTGGTTCTTCAGAAAGGTTTGGTCATAGGTTGCGTTAATGGACGGCAACAGTTTCGACCGCGCAACAAGGGTATCCGTATGAGCGCTCTTCTCATCCTGCTGCTTAATCTTGACAATGTTATTTTCTTCTGTAACGATCCTCAAACCCTCAGAGAGGGTCAGCTGTTCCGCCAGTATGGGAGAAGCCGCCATGGAAAGGACGACAAGGACAAGGATACCGATACGCACGGATAACCCGCAATGCTGAAAACAACTACTCGTCATTCTTTTAAGTCCCCCGCATTGCGTTTATGTAAGGAGGATTTTATTTCTTGGCGGGAAAGAACACTGTGATTTTGCTTGTGACATGCGGCATCGGTCTTTCCGCTTGCCGTGCTTTGTTTCAAAAAACTCAAGACTAGATTACACAGCGTATCTTTTGATGCAGCAAGGTTTACCGTTCCGGCCAGGCCATTAAAAATAGCCCCTTTCAGAATATACAGGATAAAAAGGGCGGCATCCCCGCAATCGGCCACTCGGAATATACCCTGTTTAACCCCTTTATTGATGATACCGGTCAAGAATTTTTTCTGATAGACGAAAAAATCAATCCTGAATGGCCTTGCAAACTCCAGATCATAGTCCTTGAACTGAAGCGATATGCTTTGTTTCCTAACACTGGAATATTCGAGATGATTCTTAATATAGCGCCTGATCGCTTCCTCAGAATCATCGCATTCTATTTCGCGAATTCCTTTTTTGTAAAACCTCATTCCCTCCCGCAACGCCTCAAGGTAAAGCTCTTCCTTGTTTTTAAAGTACAGATAGAGCACTCCTACAGTCACGCCAACCATCCTGGCTATTTCCCTTACCGGCGTCCCCCTATAACCCTTGTCGGCAAAGGCCTCTTGCGCTGCCGATATAATCTTTTCTCTTAAACCTGGTATAGGCAATCTGCTCATTACTGAACCTCCGTTCATTAATTATTAACACATACCCTTATATGCTGTCAACAGTTTCACCGGCAATTAACGATAACGCCTATAAAAACAGGCAATCAAGTAACGTTTGAAATGAAAGTTTTTTATGTAATATTTCCTGATGGAAGACATAAAACCTTTTACAATTATGAACAACCGTATGTTCTTCAGGTAATTTCGTTGGCCAAAAGGCCGTTGCATGCAATAGCAAGAAAGCTTCGCATAATCTTTTGATTATAACCTAGCAATCGGATTGTCGTTGGTTGAAGTGTTATTAACATGCTGATATTGATTGACAATCATCAAATTTTATGCCACTAATCCAACTTCATTCTTTGGTGGCGCTCAGAACAACAGGCAGCTATTGTTTAATATGTTATCTCGAATTTAAGGCGAAAGGCAACAAGGAGAGACTTACCCCAGCAGTGGATTTTAGAGAGGATTGAAATATGGAGGAAACGGAACACTTGTTAAAACCTACCGATAGGATCTATGATCTTGTGGATGTGATTGATGCTGAGGATGATTCCCTGCTCGGAGATGCTGGGGAGGGCATTTCTGTAGGCGGGCAAGTTTACGAAAAGACAAATAAACCCATCGGAGATATTGATCCAGAGCTCAATAGCAGGGTTATTGAGAAGGTTTCCGAAATTGCTGAAAAGGTCGCCAGGGAGATCATGCCAGATATTGCTGAGCGGGTGATTAGGGAAGAGATCGAAAACCTGAAAAGGGAATATGATCAAGAAGGGACGTAAAATTTTCAAAAAACGTATTGGCATAGCGCCTGTAAGCGCTGAAAACGGTATTATAAAAATTGCTGACCATAAGCATTTTATGCCACGTGATTGTTCCCATAACTTTTGAGTTTAAAATATAAATATGGGATGAGGTACCGTCGGCTGTGATGAGTGAAAAAGTATTACTTAATGCGGTATCAGTGCGCCGGTAGGACATGAATATTTCCAATAGCTTGACATTACTTAGAATTCTTCTTGTGCCGGTTGTTGTTATATTTCTCATACAAGGTTATTACTTCAATGCCCTCGTTGTTTTTTCCTTTTGTGGTATCACGGATGCTCTCGATGGATTTTTGGCCAGGATATTGACTCAACAAACCACCTTGGGGGCCTATCTCGATCCCCTCGCGGATAAAACGCTTATTATAACGTGCTTTTTGACGCTGTCCATTCTTGGTCATATACCTGGATGGTTGGCGGTAATTGTGGTCAGCCGGGATGCTATTATATTGGGGGGTGTCTTGACCCTGATGATAGTAGAAATTTCTTGCGAAATACAACCCGCTTTTATAAGCAAGGTTACCACAACGTTACAAATATTCACTATTTTTTTTGCGCTTGTTTCTCAATGTATTCCCGGAGACTTTGAACGAACATGGCTTACGTACCTCTACTGGTTGACGGCTCTGTTTACGATTATTTCCGGCTTAAATTACATAAGCATGGGAATAAAGTTTATCAATAAAGAGCCATCTTAATAAGAGCTCTATGTCCTTTTTTAGTACATTTCTCCTATTGCATTGGGGCAATGAGGTATTTCTATGAATATTCGTTGAAGGGATAGTTTATTTAGAAGTGACATTTGCCTTGACATGACAGCATTTTATTGTTAGAAGAACTACTATTCTGAATAGGCACGTAGCTCAGGGGGAGAGCGCCATCCTGACGCGGTGGATGTCCAGGGTTCAAATCCCTGCGTGCCTACCATTTGCTTTTAGAGATAAGGATTCAAGTTTTGTTATTATAGGTTTTAAACAAAAGGGCATCAGCAAATTTAACCGCGTGATGCCCTTTTACATTGATACATATATCTTGACATTTATAGTGAACGACTTTTAAAAGTTGTCATGGTTTGACCGTTCGACGAACTCACGGCAAACAGATCACTATTGTCACCCTGAGCTTGTCGAAGGGTGACAATTTATGTTGTTTACTGTAACGTCTGCCGTAATATATGGCTATAACTTCTATGCGGAAAATAAAAATTACATTGCCTGATGGCTCTTGTCTGTTACATTCCATCGGAGCAACGGTTAAAGAAATCATCTCGGCATGGAAAGGGAATGCGCCTCATGAGGTTGTCGCCGCACTTGTAAATGGAGTTTCCGTCGATTTGAGTTACGCCGTCACAGAAGATAGTTCCATAGAATTGATTGACCTCTCTTCTAAAGAAGGTCTGTCGATACTGAGGCATAGCATCTCTCATGTTATGGCACAGGCGGTTCAAGAGATATTCCCGAACGCTCAAGTTTGCATAGGCCCCTCCATCGAAGACGGTTTCTATTATGATTTCGATTACGATAAGGGCTTTGCACCGGAGGATCTTGATAAAATTGAAGCGCGGATGAAGAAAATCATAGCTGCGGATATTCCTTTTGAGCGGAAGGAGTTATCCAGGGAAGAGGCTATCGTTTTATTCACAAAAAAGGGGGAATCGTATAAAGTTGAGTTGATAAGGGATCTGCCCATTGACATTAAAGTGGTCAGCATCTACAGCCAGGATGGTTATATTGATTTGTGTCGAGGGCCTCATATCCCTTCGACGGGAAGGATTAAAGCCTTTAAACTTTTAAGTTTGGCGGGCGCTTACTGGCGTGGTGATGAGAGAAATAAAATGCTGCAGCGCATCTACGGGACGGGATTTGCCACGCAAGAGGCCCTTTTAGAGCATCTTCATCTTGTTGAGGAGGCTAAAAAGCGTGACCACAGAAAGCTTGGCAAGGAACTCGAGCTTTTTCAAATCAATGAAGAGGCAGGCCCCGGCTTGGTGATCTTTCATCCCAAAGGCGCCCTGATGCGAGCGATTATTGAAGATTGGGAACGGAAAGAACACCTCAAGAGGGGCTATGAAATCGTTTTGGGACCACAGCTTTTAAAAGCGGAACTCTGGAAGAAGTCCGGACATTTCGAGCATTACCGGCAGAACATGTATTTTACGGAAATCGAAGGGCTTTCCTATGGGATTAAACCTATGAATTGCCTTTCCCATATGTTGATATACAAATCAAAAATCCGCAGCTACCGTGATTTGCCGCTCAGATTTTTTGAACTTGGCACTGTCTGTAGGCATGAAAAAGCAGGAGTCTTGCACGGACTCATGAGAGTGCGTCAGTTCACCCAGGATGACGCACATATCCTGTGTATGCCCGAGCAGCTCAATGATGAAATTAAGGCCATTGCGGATTTTGTCGTCTATGCGATGGGCATTTTTGGCTTTGACTATGAGGTTGAACTCAGTACGAGGCCGGAAAATTCTATCGGTTCCGAGGAGGATTGGGCCATGGCGACCAGCGCTTTGGAAAGGGCCCTTCAGGACAATAAAATGACTTATGAACTCAATGAAGGCGACGGGGCGTTCTATGGGCCGAAGATTGATTTTAAACTGAAAGACGCCCTGAAAAGAAAATGGCAATGCGCCACCATTCAGTGCGATTTTACCTTGCCGGAACGCTTCGACCTCAGTTATATCGGACATGATGGAGAAAAGCATCGCCCTGTAATGCTGCATCGTGTAATTTTAGGCGCCATCGAACGATTCATGGGAGTGCTCATCGAACATTATGCAGGGGCTTTTCCTGTTTGGTTGTCCCCTGTGCAGGCTTTATTGTTGACGGTGACGGATAGCCATATCACTTATGGAGAAGATGTGTACCGGCAGCTTTTGGATGCCGGCGTCCGTGTGGAGAGGGATTTTAGAAACGAAAAACTGGGCTACAAAATTCGGGAGGGGCAGTTGCAGAAGGTTCCTTATATGCTGGTAATCGGAGACAGGGAAGTGCAAAACCGTCAGGTTTCCCCCCGTAGCCGAGATGGTAAAACCATCGGTTCCATGCCTGTGGATAACTTTATCGATCTCGTAAGGGGAAAATGTCATCATTATCAATAAGAAAAAACTTATTAACCTAACTTAGAGGAGGTGGCATATAAGTAAAGATTTGAGGGTCAACCGAGAAATCAAGGCATCCATGGTGAGGGTTGTGGGAGATGAGAAACAACTTGGAATTCTGCCATTGGAAGAGGCTCTAGCGCAAGCGACCAGGGCAGGTTTGGATCTTGTGGAGGTGGCGCCCAATGCAGATCCTCCTGTATGCCGGATGATGGATTACGGCAAATTCCGGTACCGGCAAACCAAGAAGCTTCATAGTGCGAAAAAAAGCCAGACCGTAACCCAGGTAAAGGAAATTCGACTCAGGCCAAAAACGGAAGAACATGATTTGCAAGTAAAGGTTAAGCATATCAAAAAATTTTTGGACCAGCGCGATAAGGTGAAGGTCACCATGATGTTTAGAGGAAGAGAGCTTTCGTTTGCTGAGCGGGGGCAGAAAATCATGGATGCAATAAAAGAGACGCTGGCAGATTCATGCATCGTCGATCAGTCACCCAAGCTTGAGGGACGAAATATGGTGATGGTGCTATCCCCGAAAAAGTAAACAGTTTGGTGAAAACTATAGCAAACGACATAAATAGTCACCCTTCCACCCTTCAGTACCCTTCGACAAGCTCAGGGTGACATGTCATGGTGAGTTCGTCGAAGGGTCGAACCATGACAACTTTTAAAAGGCGTTCGCTATAGGTGAACGCTATAAGGACAATAATTGAACAAGCAAGGAGTATTTAGATGCCGAAGATAAAAACACACAGAGGCGCAGCAAAGCGATTTTCTGTAACAGGAACGGGTAAGATTAAAAGAAGCAAAGCCTATGCGAGCCATATCCTGACAACAAAAACAACAAAAAGAAAGCGCAACTTAAGGAAATCTGCGATTCTTGATATGACCAATTTTCGGGCTACCAAGCGCTTGATACCGTATTTATGAGTCTTAAAAGTTTCAAAACACAATGAGTCTTTAGTAACTTGATACAGGAGAAGTAAAATGCCAAGGGTAAAAAGGAGTATTACTGCAAAGAAAAAGAAAAGAAAAATCCTGAAGATGGCGAAAGGATACTTTGGGGCTAGGAGTCGGTTGTTGAGGACCGCCACCGAAGCGGTAGACAGAGCCCTGAAGTATGCTTACAGAGATAGAAGGATTAGGAAACGGGCGTTCAGAAAATTATGGATCGCCAGAATCAACGCTGCCGCACATTTGCATAATATGTCTTACAGCCGTCTTATTAGCGGGTTGAGCAAGGCAGGGGTGGAGATAGACCGGAAGATTCTTGCCGACCTTGCTGTAAATGATTCTAAGGGATTTGCGAAAATTGTGACTGTCGCAAAAGGTGAGCAGGCGGCATGATTGGAGCGCTTGAAGAGCTTCAAAAGCAAGCCGAAGCGGAAATAAATCGCGCAAAAACAGAGGAGGAAATTCTTGCCATAAAAACGAAGTATCTTGGCAGAAAAGGCCTTCTTACCCATCTGCTTCGGAATATTAAGGAACTGTCGCCGGATGAACGGCCTGGGTTCGGCAAGCGTAGTAATGAGGTAAAGGAAGCTCTCTCTGAACAAATAGAAAATAGCATCAAAGAGAAAGCCTCTCAGAAAAAGAGTAAAGCTCTTATTTGCGAGAAAATAGATGTTACCCTGCCGGGCAGAGGTGTAAAACACGGTAGGGTTCATCCAGTCGTTCAAGTGTTAGAAGAAATATGCCGGATATTTATGAAGCTTGGTTTTTCTACTGTTGAAGGACCGGAGATAGAACTCGATTACTACAATTTCGAAGCCCTCAATATTCCCAAAAACCATCCCGCCAGGGATATGCAGGATACGTTTTATATTGAAGAAAACATTGTCCTGCGCACCCATACATCTCCCGTTCAGGTCAGGATTATGGAAAAACACCGTCCACCGGTGAGGATTCTTTCGCCGGGGCGGGTTTATAGACCAGATTCCGATATTACGCATACCCCCATGTTTCATCAGATTGAAGGTCTTCTGGTTGACAGAGGGGTTACCTTTGGTGATTTGAAAGGAGCGCTTACCACCTTTATCAAACAATTTTTCGGCGACGCTACGGCTTTGAGATTCAGGCCAAGCTTCTTCCCTTTTACGGAGCCGAGTGCGGAAGTTGATATACAATGCGTTATGTGTCACGGGGCTGGTTGTCGGGTTTGTGGGCATAGTGGTTGGTTGGAAATATTGGGTGCGGGTATGGTTGATCCGGAAGTTTTTAAAAATGTGGGATACGATGCGGAAGAGTTTACAGGTTTTGCCTTTGGACTTGGGTTGGAAAGGATTGCCATGCTTAAATACGGAATAACGGACATCCGGCTTTTCTTCGAGAACGACTGGCGCTTTCTGGAGCAATTTTAGTTTGCTTAGAGATATGTGAAACGGGTTATTATGCAGGTTAGCTTAAAATGGCTTAAGGACTATGTGGATATAGAGATAGCTCCAGAGGAGCTTGCCGAGAAACTTACCATGGCAGGCCTTGAGGTGGACTCTATTCATGAGGCGCCCCCTCCATTTAAAAAGGTAGTGGTGGGTCGTATTATTTCCATAAATCCCCATCCGAATGCTGAAAAACTTTCTTTGTGCGAGGTTACCACCGGGGAGGCGGTGTTTCCCGTCGTTTGCGGCGCGGGGAATATACGAGTGGGCGATATGGTTCCTTTTGCCGGAGTAGGGGCGAGCATTGCCGGCGGCTATACAATCAAAAGTTCAAAAATCAGGGGGGAGGTTTCGGAAGGAATGTTGTGTTCCGAGGAAGAACTCGGTATCGGTGAGGATGCAACAGGCATTATGATTCTTCCCAACCATCTGATTCCCAGCCAGGAATTGGCGGGCGCCCTGGGTTTAAACGATACGGTATTTGATATAAGCATTACGCCAAACCGCGCTGATTGCTTGAGTGTTATTGGAATAGCCAGGGAAATCGGGGCGATCACGCGCCAAAAGATACGATATCCGAAGATACAATTGTCGGAAGCCAAACAGGATATCCAGCAAATCACGTCGGTAGAAATAAGGGATGCAGATCTCTGTCCCCGCTATGCCGCAAGGGTGATAAAAGATGTAACTCTTAAATCATCACCGGCCTGGCTCCGTATGAGGCTCGAAGCGCTCGGCTTACGCGCCATTAATAATGTTGTTGATATTACGAACTATGTGATGCTTGAGATGGGCCAACCTCTGCATGCCTTTGATTATCGCTTTCTGGAAGAAGGGCGCATCGTGGTCAGAAGAGCAAAGCAGGGGGAGCGTTTTATCTCTCTTGATGGAAAGGAGCGCGTTTTAGATTCCGATGTGCTTATGATTTGTGATGGGGTAAAGCCGGTTGCTATTGGTGGCATTATGGGGGGTCTTAATTCGGAAGTTAAGGACGATACAAAAGATGTTCTTCTGGAAAGCGCTTACTTTAATCCCTCTTCCATCCGTAAATCGGCGCGATTATTGGGTATAAGCACAGAAGCCTCTTTTCGGTTTGAACGGGGAATCGATCCCGACGGTGTGGCAAGGGCATTAAATCGGGCAGCCCAGTTGATTGCAGAGCTTTCCGGAGGCGCCGTCTGTAGAGGTTATATCGATCAGCATCCCCGAAAGATCGAAACGGCAAAAAACATAATTCTTTCTACGCAGCGGGTCAATGACATTTTGGGAACGACGATTACAGCGCCTGAAATGCTGAGCATCTTGGAAAAACTGGAAATGGCAACCCAAAAGGTTGAAAAAGAGATATATAGGGTGACACCGCCTACCTTCAGGGTGGACATTACCAGAGAAATTGATCTTATTGAGGAAATTGCCAGACTTTATGGCTATAACCGCATTCCCATAACACTCCCTTCCATTTCTGTAATGACTGTTTCTGATGATCGTAAAGGAAAGCTACAGGAATCCATCAGGAGACTCATGACGGGGCATGGATATAGTGAAATCATTACCTACAGTTTCATCTCACCACAATTTGCTGAATGTCTGGGTCTTAAAGAGGGGGAAGAGATGAGAAGTGTTATAATAAAGAATCCCCTTTCAGAAGAACAGTCTGTTATGAGAACAACCCTTATTTATGGGCTTTTAGAAACGGCCAAGAAGAATGCCAATGTTGGTTGTTCCAGCCTCAAGGTCTTTGAAATGGGCAAAACCTTCTTTCATCAGCGTGAGGGGGAACTTCCTTTAGAAAAAAATAAATTGGGTGTTCTGCTCATAGGCTCTCGGTATGATGACACTTGGCATTTTAAGGGAATAAAAGCAGATTTTTATGATTTGAAAGGATGGGCAGAGAGCCTGTTGGATGGCTTGAAAATTTCCCATTTCAAATTTGAGGCAGGTGTTCCACAGACATTTCTTCATCATGGAAAGGCGTGTAATATTTCTATAGGGAATAATCTTGTCGGCTTTTTGGGTGAGGTGCATCCGGATGTGCTTGCTAAAATGGGATTAAATGAGCGGGCCTTCGTTTGTGAGCTGGATCTAGACTTGTTAGTCAGTTGCCTTAGCCACAAAATAATCTTTAGAGAAATTCCAAAGTACCCATCCGTCTTGCGCGATGTTGCATTTCTGATTCCTGTTGGTTTGACTGCCAAAGAGGTGATGGATCTTGCAGAGGAGCATCGCGAAGAATTGCTTGAAAAGGTAAATGTTTTTGATGTATATACAGGCTGCGGCATACCGGATGGGATGAAAAGTTTAGGGCTGAGATTTTCCTACCGTTCATCGAGAAAAACATTGACAGATGATGAAGTGAATCAAGTGCATAATAGTATCATAAAAGATATTGTCCGTTTGACAGGCGCAAAAGTCAGGGGAGTAGAGAATTAGAGTGATATAGCAGGAGGAAGACATGACAAAGATAGATATTATTCAAGATGTATATGAAAAATTGGGGTTCTCCAAAAAAGATGCGGCCAGGATTGTGGAGTCTATGTTTGACATCATGAAAGAAAAGCTCGCAAACGGTGAAAAGATAAAGATTTCTGGCTTTGGCAATTTTATTGTTAAGGGGAAAAAAGCGCGTAGAGGCCGTAATCCGCGAACAGGAAGTGAAATAGAAATATCCGCACGAAGGGTGTTGACGTTTAAATCATCCCAGGTGCTCCGAAGAGCTCTAAATGAAGAAAAGGGTTAAGTGTCTTTATTGATACGATTCCATAATCTTTGGCGGGACACGTTGCGTCGTTTGTGCGGAAAGGAAGAATATGGAAGTATCAATTCCCGATAAGACGTATTTTCGGATTGGCGAGGTCAGCAAAATACTAGGTGTGGAGCCTTATGTGGTGCGCTATTGGGAATCTGAATTTAAATCCGTAAAGCCGATTCGAACTACATCCGATCATCGGCTTTACAGAAGACAGGATGTACAGGAACTCTTGACGATCAAGGGTCTTCTTTATGAAGATAAATTTACAATAGATGGTGCGAAGAAACAGTTGTACAAGATCAAAGACAAGACAATTTATGAAAATAAAAAATATGAGCAGATATTGGAAGATATCAAGGCAGGTTTAAAGCAAATACGAAGAATTGTTGGTTAGGATGGTCGTTTAAGCGTTATTTTTAAAGGCCGGTTAAAGATCTTTAACCGG
>DHHR01000039.1:29412-76565 GCA_002403385.1 Syntrophaceae bacterium UBA4767
GATGCCTTTAACGGGTTAATTTTTTGAGTGCTTTCTGCGATATCTCTTTTGATGTGCGTAGCGCTTGGGCACTTTCCTAAGAGCCATTTGCCGGAAGGATCGGGATAAATCTTGCAATACTTGCCGGTTGGATAGTCTGTGATTTTTCCACATCCTTCACATTTATCAGTGATTGCATGACAACTTCCGCCATTAAATCCACAACCTTTCCTGCTCATAAACGCGCACTCCGAACCTACTTTAATTGTTTGACAAACCATTGGAATCCCCCCTTTACNNTTTGAATATAAAAAAGCCGAACTCACGGAGTTAAAAGTTCGGCATTCGCCACGAACATTAACAGGTCTTTCTATCAGAAAAAAAAGACCGTGTCAAGAAAAAAATATCGAAAGAAAGCGCATCCGATAGCAAGCAGTAAATTCTGGGGGGGGGGGGGAGATGAATGTTTTGTAGTATGAACCAAAGCATTCTTTAGAGGATTTATTTTAAATGTTTAGAAAGTGGATTGTTCCAATTGCGATGCTCTTGGCGCTGGTTTTTGTTGTGGATGTGGGTGTCTACTTTTTCTATCCCGATGTATCAAGTTTAAGGAAAAAGAACCCCCCAAAAACGGCTTTCATGAAATATCGGGAGCAGGAATGGAAAAAACAGGGTAAAAAGCGGATAATTTTTCAGAAATGGGTATCCCTGCGCAGGATATCGCCTTTTGTCATTAAGGCGGTCATTATCGCGGAAGACGATAAGTTTTGGTCCCATGAAGGATTTGATCTTAAAGCTATCCAGGAGGCCATAGAGAAAGATATTAAAAAAAAGAAGTTTAAAATCGGAGGAAGCACTATCAGTCAACAGCTTGCCAAGAATCTTTACCTGTCACCTTCTAAAAATCCCGTCAGAAAGATGAAGGAAGCCATTCTTACCTGGCGGATAGAGCGAAAGCTCTCCAAAAAGAGAATCATTGAATTATATCTAAACATCGCGGAATGGGGGGAGGGCCTGTTCGGTATAGAAGCAGCCGCCAGGCATT
This sequence comes from Syntrophaceae bacterium UBA4767, assembly GCA_002403385.1. Lineage (GTDB taxonomy): Bacteria > Desulfobacterota > Syntrophia > Syntrophales > UBA4767 > UBA4767. The sequence goes on from DHHR01000039.1 coordinate 30,437, forward strand.
ATTACGGGAAAAGGGCTTCGCTTTTAACGCCTGAGGAAGCAGCCCAATTGGCTTCTGTTCTTCCGAATCCGAGGAAGTATAACCCAACGGGGAAAAACCGGTTTGTCGAGGCTCGCTCAAAGCGGATTTATGAGATCATGGTAAAAAGAGGAATTGTCATTCCGGAATATGAAGAGGTCATGAGCGAACCGAGTGGAGGTGAATTGGTTGAGCCTGAAAACTCTGTTCCTCAAGGGGAAAATGGGAATCAGGATACGGCTGCGGGAGGAGCTTCCCACGCTGGTCAGGGGAAACCGACTGCCTTTCCTGAAAGCGATGCCCCGCTGCCGGAGGAAATGCCGTCGGGAAGTGAAACTCCGTAATGCCGTAATGGAAATAGTTAGAGCGGTATCGGCGCTTACGGTCAGGTAATCGGCAACGAGTAAGAAAATGCCGGTTGGGGAAGATTAATATCTCCCGGCAACCGGCATATCATGATGCGTTGAATGTTACAGCATTTCAATGACCGTTGCCATAGACACGCCGCCGCCGCCACAAAGGCTGGCCAATCCAAGGGTTTTACCGCGCTTCTTCATGGCATGAATAAGGGTAACCATGATTCGGCATCCTGTGGATCCTACCGGATGACCGAGACCAATACCCGAACCGTTGACGTTGGTAATTTCACGATTCACTTTCAGTTCTTTTTCGACGCCGATGTACTGGGCAGCAAATGCCTCGTTAAGTTCAATTAATTCAAAATCTTCGAGTTTCAGACCGGACTTCGCCGATAGATCCCTTATTGCTGGAACAGGGCTTAGTCCCATAATAGAAGGATGACAAGCCCCGCGCCCCAGCGCTTTGATGCGGGCAAGCGGCTTTAATCCCAATTCTTTTGCTTTATCTGCCGACATGATCACCATAGCAGACGCGCCGTCATTCATACCGGAAGCATTGCCTGCTGTAACCTTTCCAATCTTAGGAATGAAAGCAGGGGGCAGCTTTGCCAAACTTTCCATGGTTAGCTTTGATCGAAAGTGTTCATCCTTGTCAAAGATTAACGGCGGTTTCCCTTTTTTCTGAGGTACTTCAACGGGAACAATCTCTTCTTTGAAATCGCCTTCCAGTGTAGCTCGCTCCGCATTGTTATGGCTGCGCAGGGCAACTTCATCCATTTCTTCCCTGCTGATATTATGCATCTGAGCAACAAATTCTGCGGTGAGTCCCATAATGTATGGTTTTCCTTTAAATAGCTCTAACGGCATACCCTCTTTGAGTGGTCCTTTCTCTGGGCCCGGCAACAGGTGGGATCCGCAGTGAAGGCCATGGATAACGTTGTCGACAAAAGTATGATCCTGGAGCCGACACCCCCACCGAGCGTTGGGGACTGAATATGGAGCCCCCGACATATGTTCCATGCCGCCGGCAAGAATAATATCAGCCATGTCGGCTTTTATCATTGCCGCGCCTGAAAGGACGGCTTCCATGCCGGATATACATACGCGATTAATGGTTACCGCAGTCACCGTGTCCGGTATGCCGGCCATCAGAGCAGAAACTCGCGCTACGTTGAGTGCATCGACAGGCTCCATGCAGCACCCGAAGCGCACGTCATCAATCGCAGCGGGATCAATGCCAGCCCTGGAAATAGCTTCCTTCATAGCGACACTGCCGAGAACAGCGCAATTTACATCCCTTAATGTGCCACCGAAAGCACCTACAGCTGTGCGACAAGCAGAAACAATAACGACATCTTTCATATAAACCTCCACAATTATTAAATTTTCGCTGAATCAGAAAAATATTGAGTCGCGAATGAATAATTTCTCTTATTGAAAAATTAATTTCCCAGTATAAACTTGAAGCTCCATGTGAGCGGGCCCACTGGGCAGCATTCAATCTAAAACGCAGTGTTACATATTACAAGGGGTGATGAATGTCAACAATGTTTTTAAAGGCATTAATGGATTTAAAGTAATCCCCACGAAAGATTGTAAGTAAGTAAGGATGATGGACTCGTAAAAAGTCCTTTTATTTAAGTAGCGAAAATAATTAACAAATAGTTAATTTTCCCCTTGGCTATTCTTTCGCAAAATGATATGAATCATCATTGCTGTCCAAAATAATTTAAAAAGGCTATGTGCCATTTGTAAAATAAGGTATTTGGACGGGTTATTTTGCTCTTTGAAAATCAGGTTGCCTCTTTTTTTCACTTCTGGTTACGATGCTGTCCAAATCCGGATCAAAAGCGCATTGGGGGAAGTCCCCACAAAGGTCTTGATCCTCAGTTTCTGCTTGATGGTTTTGAAGAAAATCTCTATTTGCCACCGATCTTTGTATATGGCGGCAATCGTCGTTGACCCAAACGTCATTTGATTGGTCAGAAGTACAATGACTTTTTCATTCTCCTTATCCCAGACCTCTAATCGTCTCAATGGGCCGGGATACTTCTGATACGAGTAGAATCCCTCAAGTTCTATGATCTGATCGCTCATGATATTTCTGTTTTTAGGGATTGGTTTTCCCTCCAAAACCCGGTAATGGGCATTGTCTTTCTGCCGAGTGACAAAGAAAACGCCGCCTTCAGTCCATCTCCAAAAGAGTTCGTAATCGATATAACCTTTCTCTATCGCTACAATCGAGCCGGGAGGAAAGATCATAGACTGAGCAACTTTTACCTCGTGAACCCTTCCATCGGTGATATGAGCAAATACCGGAAGATATCCGTCATGGTCCAGAAGCAAATGGAGTTTTACCGCCCCCTTGGTTTGACGGAATTTTGCCCAGTCAAAAAGAGAGGCGCAAAGCTCAATCACTGTGGCATCCAGGCTGAAGAGCTTGTTCTTGAATCGAAACCGGCGTTTGCCAAAATCCAATTGCCGGCATTTGCCCAGAAGCTGATAAACTGCCATGGGCGATGTTCATTGGCATAAGACAAGGTCGATCGCTTCGGCGCTTCCCGGAGCCCCAGATGTTTCGCTTTACCGTAACAACTGGCCAGGCCGCCGCAAATCTCTCTCAGCGAATGGGCCTGTCCCAGTTGGCAAAAAAGCTTTGCTGCAAACTGATCCCGGCAGCTGAATCCCTTGGCGCCTCGCTCTGACTGCGTTGCATATACTGCTTCAAAGAACTATCGTTTCGAAAAAAGGTGTAGAATTTGACCAAAAATGCTGCTAAATCTGTTCATCAGGGTGTCTCCTTTCAGGTTTGTTTTTTGCCGAAAAAATTCTACCTGATTGTGTGCACCCTTTTCAATTCCTAAAATCTATTTTGGACAGATATGATGAACCATAATAAATATTGACAAAATCGTAAAAAGTCAAAATTCGCGGGTTTTGTCATGGTGAGCCCTTCGGCTGGCTCAGGACAGGCGCTGTCGAACCATGACGTAATATCAATTATTTATGTTCACCCTTCGACAAGCTCAGGGTGACAATTGGGACTTTTTACGAGTCCATCAAGTTTGTCTCGAATGAAATCTGATGCTTATATCTTTTTAAAGCCTTGGGGAAAGATATCCCGGAGGAACTGGCAGGACTGGAGGTGGCAATTCAAGAATTCCATCCAAAGCTTGCCTCAGCTGGCTGAAGCACTTGATAAGCCTATTCATTCTTTGGGGAAATATCAAGCGGTCATTGCTCGTTATCACTTTCGTATTTCGCCGTATTATTTGTCATTGATAGACGTAAGGGATGAGCTGGATCCCATTCGTCGGCAGTGTTTTCCTAATGTGAAGGAAATTCTTTATTCTTTGGGGGGCGTTATCGATCCGCTCAAAGAAAAAGAACGTATGCCGGTTTGGGGATTAATACATCGTTATTCTGACCGATGTTTAGCGATGGCGACCAACGTTTGTGCGACCTATTGCAGGCATTGCAACCGAAAGAACATGTGGCGTGTGGATCCATCAATGTTCAGCGAATCACGCTTGAAGGCTGTGATCGAATATGTATCGCGTGCGCAAAATATTCGGGAAGTGATTGTTTCCGGGGGAGATCCCTTGACCATGAACGAGCAGTTACTGGACTGGTTTTTGGGCTCATTGAGGTCAATACCCCATGTGGAAGTGCTCCGTATTGGAAGCCGGATGCCGGTTGTTTTGCCTATGAGGATTAGTCGCAGGATTTGTGATATATTGCGCAAACACCGCCCCGTATGGTTCAATACCCAGTTCAATCATCCACGCGAAATTACAGAGGCATCCACAAAGGCGTGCGAGATGCTATTGGATGCGGGCATTCCTGTTTCAAATCAATCGGTTTTTCTTAAGGGTATCAATGACAACTATGAAACCATGAGAGCGCTTCTCCATGGACTTCAATGTATTTCTGTAAGACCTTACTATCTTTTCCAATGTGATCCGGTGGCAGGTGCGGATCATTTCCGTGCCGATGTGCCTTCCTGCTTGAGGATCATGAGAAAATTGCAGGATAGCACCTCCGGTCTTTGCGTGCCGCAGTATGTTTTAGATACACCAGGAGGCAAAGGAAAGGTTTCGCTCTTGGGGCTAACCGATAAAGAGATAATAGAAGGAATCTATGAACATTTTTTTGACAAGACAATGTAAATAGGTTAAGAGAACACATCTTTGTTAAGGAAGTCATCTTTGCGATGAAAACAAAGGGGAGAGATATTTGTTCGTATGTACACGGCGAGTGATCTAAAAAAAGGTTTGAGAATTAAAATTGATAACGAACCGTATGTAATAACAGAATTTAATTTTGTGAAACCAGGCAAGGGCCAGGCTTTATATCGATGTAAACTGAAGAACATGATTACAGGATCCCAATTTGAACGGACTTTCCGTTCAGTGGATACTTTCGATCAGGCGGATCTTCAGCAAAAAAAAATGCAGTACCTCTATGCGGATGGTAAGAAATATTACTTTATGGATAATGAAACATATGAACAGGTCTTTTTAGTTGAGGAACAGGTCGGAGATGCCAAGAATTATCTTATAGATAATCTTGAAGTCGAGGTGCTCCTTTATGAAGACAGGCCTCTTGGCATAAGTGTTCCCAATTTTGTTGATCTGATCGTTACAAGGGCCGACCCGTGGGCAAAAGGCGATACGGTTTCGGGAAATACGAAGCCCGTTATTTTACAGACAGGTTATAAGGTTCAGGTTCCTCCCTTTATTGAGGAGGGTGAAAAAATACGGATTGATACCCGCACTGGGGAGTATCTTACGCGAGTCAAAGGGTAGGTTGCCATGGAAGAACAGCGGCAACTCGCAAACCGACGAGATACCCTGATAAAACGCGCGAGAATTATTCAAGCCATAAGGGAATTTTTCTTCAACCAAGGCTATCTCGAAGTTGAGACACCTTACAGAATTCCCACTCCTGCTGCCGAAGCGCATATAGACGCTGTTTGTTCCGGTAGCTGGTTTTTACATACATCTCCGGAACTGTGCATGAAGAGGATTCTTGCGGCAAACTACCAAAAAATATTTCAAATATGCAAGTGTTTTAGGGAAGGAGAGCGAGGCGATCAGCATCTTCCTGAATTTACATTGTTGGAATGGTACCAACAAGGAACTGATTATAACCACCTTATGCGGGACTGTGAAAACCTAATCCTATTTATTGCGGATAAAATGGATTGGGGCGATATAATTTCTTTCAAGGGAAAACAAATTAGCTTACCAAAACCATGGGATAAGCTTTCCGTAAAAGGGGCCTTTGAAAAATATTGCCCTTGCTTGCTCAGCGAAGTGTTGGAAAATAAATGTTTCGAAGAGATGCTTGTTACACATATTGAACACCACCTGGGACGAAACCGCCCCTTGTTTCTTTATGACTATCCGATTTCGTTGGCTTCTTTTGCGAGAGCCAAGAAGGGGGATCCCACCGTTGCAGAACGTTTCGAACTGTATATCGGGGGGATGGAGATTGCCAATGGATTTTCAGAACTTGTTGATGTAGAGGAACAGAAACGTCGTTTTGAGAAAGACCAGCAGTATCGGCGCTCAAGGGGGAAGACGATATATCCCGATCCGAAACGATTTTTAGACGCCCTGACTCATATGCCGGAGGCTGGAGGAATAGCTTTAGGGATAGACAGGCTTGTTATGTTTTTTACCGATTCACCAACCATTGATGATGTGGTTACTTTCACGCCTGAAACATTATGAGGTTTCCGCTTATTCATATATCCTTTCCCCTCCCCATGCCTGTGTTTTGTTGGTCTGCCAAAAACCAAAAGGTGTATTGACAAAGAGGTTTTTTTTCATTACAGATAACCAAGTTATGCTATATTTTATATAGGGAGAATAGAAGTGAACGATGTTTCTACCGTAAGTGCGGCAATACTCGGAGGTCATTTTCACAGCAGCCTTCTGGAAATGATTCTTAACTCCGGGACAATAGTTCAGTTTGTTCTTCTATTGCTTTTGGCGTTTTCTGTCGTTTCTTGGGCAATCATCATTATGAAATATCTGAACTTTAAAAAAGTACGCAGGGAAAATGAATGTTTCATGGACGCTTACATGAGATATAATCGTCTGTCGGATGTTTTTCCAGAAGCGAAAAATTTTAATTATTCAACAATGGCTGAGGTCTTTCGGGCCGGATATGGCGAACTCATTAGAATGACGAAGGCCTCAAGGCAGACCCCCTTGGGAAAGGAAGTCGACAAGGCTGCTTATAGTTCCGTAGAAATAAAAGGCATCGACAATATTGAGAGGGCTCTCAACCGAGCTGCCGGTTCCGAAACGACAAAGCTTGAAACCAATCTTGCTTTCCTGGCAACGACAGGGTCTGCCAGCCCTTTTATCGGTCTTTTTGGCACCGTTTGGGGCATTATGGATACCTTCAAGGGAATCGGTATGAGAGGAGCGGCAACATTGGCTGTTGTGGCTCCTGGTATTTCAGAGGCGCTTATCGCAACCGCGGCGGGGCTTGCCGCGGCCATACCGGCGGTTATCTTCTACAACTACTATCTTAACCGCATCAAGGCGATGGCAATGGAGATGGACAGTTTTTCTTCAGAATTCCTAAATATTGTTGAACGAAATTACGTACAAAAATAGCCTAAATTTTGTTGGTAAAATATTCTTAAACGAATTTTTATGAAATACAAACAGAGAAAATATCATGCGGAAGATAGGCCTATGGCGGATATCAATGTAACGCCACTGGTTGATGTAGTCCTTGTCTTGTTGATTATTTTTATGGTGACGGCGCCGATGCTTCAGATGGGAATCGATGTTAACCTGCCGCAGGTTAAATCAAAAAGTGTTGATGTAACAGAGGAAAAAATAGTTTTGACTATAACCAGTGCAAAGGAGGTGTTTATCAACAAGCACAAAACGACGTTTGCCGATCTTAAGGTAAAACTGAAAAGCATCTTTGCAAACAGAAGCGACAGGGAAGTTTTCATGAAGGCAGACAAAACGGTCCCCTATGGATTTGTGGTGGGGGTCATGTCGGAGATCAGGAAAGCCGGCGTTGACAAACTGGGAATCGTTACTGCGCCGCCAGAGGAATAAGCATGGCACTTGCCAGAACCTTGCCACTGAAACAGACCGGTTATGTCAGTCTGAACAGTTCCCTTGTTTTTTCTGTTTTACTTCATCTGGCGGCTCTGGCGCTTCTCCTTTTTGCCTCTCTGTCTTCCTCCCCGTCTCCACAATGGACGCTTAACCCTGTTTACTCTGTCCAGCTTGTCAATTCCCCGGATTTTTCCGGCAAAACGAAGAACCCGTCAGATTTTGCAAAGGAAATTTCTGAGCCGGCACCCAACAATCGTCCGGTCGTTATGAAGAAAGAGATGGAGGATGTTTCTTCCCGGGTGGCGATAAAAAACAAGCTGCAAAAACAACAAGATATGCATCTGGAGCGGGTTCTTGACAAAATCAGAAGGAGGGTCGCTTTAAAGGGTGGTCAGGCATCGGCTTCCAAAGCGCCAAACTCGTCAAACCAGCCGACAAGGTCAGAAGTGAATGCTCGTATGAATGAATATTACGCCATGGTATGGATGCGGATTAAGGAAAGATGGGCGCTTCCCCAAAGCATGCCTTCCAACAAGAATCTGGAGGCTATCATCAATGTCAGAATCATGAGAAACGGGGAAATTGCCGAGCTGCGATATGAAAAATCATCAGGAAGCAAATATTTTGATGACTCTGCGTTAAGGGCCATCAGAAAAGCCAATCCCCTTCCGCCGTTGCCGGCATGGATACCTGATAAGAGTATTGAAGTTGGCATAGTGTTTCACGGTTCAGAAGCTGAGAAAATGACAACAGGGGAAAATGGCGCTCTTACTCCGGATTGATAGTTGTTCATTGGTTATTTGAAGGCATGAGAATTTACAGACATATCAGCATATTGACTATTCTTTGTTTACTGCTTCCCGTCCCGCAGGCGGTAGGAAAGGTATATCTTGACATCGGCGCTCCAACATTCCAGCAAATCCCTATTGCGATTACAGATTTCAAGGAATTGAAAAACAATCGGAATGCCAATGAGCTTTCCGGGTGGTTTTCGGAGAATCTTGCCGATTGCCTGAAAATGACGGGTTTTTTTAACGTGTTGAACAAGAGGGCTTTTCTCGGAAATCCAGAACAGGAAGACCTTACCGCAAAAAGCATTCATTTTGATGATTGGGTTGCCATAGGGGCAGAATATCTGGTCAAGGGAGGATACCTCTATGATGGCACAAAGCTTGTGGCGGAGTTTCGCCTTTTCGATACAGTAAAGGGGGAACCCGTTATCGGTACGAAATACGAGGGACAGCTAAAAGACAGAAAAGCTATGGTATCCAAATTTGCCAGTGAAATCCTCTATGTTCTTACGGGAGAAAGGGGGGTATTCGACACAAAGATAGCCTTCGTGCTGAAAAACGGCCCTACGTCGGATATCTACACAATTAATTTCGATGGCTCCCAACTTACCAATCTAACAAACTACAAATCAATTACCATAGCGCCACGCTGGTCTCCTGACGGCCGAGCCATCGCTTATACGTCGTATAAAGACGGCAGGCCGGACGTCTATATAAAAAATGTTGCCGGTTACGCGGCACGGAAGATTATCGGTTATAAAGGTCTGAATTTACCCGGCTCCTGGTCGCCTGATGGAAGAAAGATACTGCTTACACTCAGCAAGGATGGAAATGCTGAAATATATGTCATGGATATTGAACAGGGCTCTCTTAAGCGTTTAACCAATAATTTTGCCATTGATGTATCCCCCGTCTGGTCGCCTGATGGCCGGAAGATCGCATTTGTATCGAACCGCTCCGGCTCTCCCCAGATATATGTAATGGATTCAGATGGGAATAATGTGAGAAGACTAACCTACGAGGGGGCTTACAATACATCTCCATCCTGGTCTCCCAAGGGGGGCATCATTGCCTACGAAGGTCGCATTGATGGAAAATTTCAGATATTCTGTATTGACGAAAACGGGGACAACCTTCGGCAATTAACCTACAACAGCGGGACGGCTGAATCCCCATGTTGGTCCCCCGATGGCCGTTATCTGGTCTATAGTTCGATGGCGGGCAATAAGGGTCAAATTTGTATCATGGATGCTTTAGGCAAAAATATTCGGGTATTGTTTGAAGACAAAGCTATCTGCATGAGTCCTTCTTGGTCCCCTAGATTTAAGTGATATGAGGTTAAGAATAGTCGGCGCCTTATAACGGGCGGGGATATGGTGTGCAAAATATCATCATAAGGGGGAATATATAATTTGTTTTTCATGGGCCTTAATCATGGTTTTATTGACGAAAAAGGCAAGTTGTGATAGTTGATAGTAATAATATAAAGAAAGGGAGGTTTTACGATGGAAAAGAGAGCAAAAATGAGCGGTGTTTTTGTAGTGTTGTGTTTCTTATCATTAATAATGATGGCAGGATGTGCAGAAAAAACCGTTGTACCAGAGCAGCCTGTTGTTCCTAATGAGCAGGCCCTGAAGGAACAAGCCTTGAAGGAACAAGCCTTGAAGGAACAAGCCTTGAAGGAACAGGCCCTGAAGGAACAGGCCCTGAAGGAACAAGCTCTCAAGGAACAAGCTCTCAAGGAACAAGCTCTCAAGGAAGAGGAATTGAAGAAGGCGAAAGAGGAAGCGGTTACGCCAGCAGTTTCGTCGGTCGATATAGAAGACATCCATTTTGATCTTGATAAATACAACCTTTCTTCCGAAGCCAGAGCAACTCTTGAGAAGCTTGCGAACTGGATGCGCCAGCATAAGGATTATTATGTCCTCATTGAGGGAAATTGCGATGAGAGAGGAACAAATGAGTACAATTTGGCTCTGGGTGAACATCGCGCCGATGCAGCGAAGCGATATTTAATGGACCTCGGAGTTGACGAGATAAGAATAAAGACCGTTAGCTATGGGGAAGAACGGCCGTTGGATCCAGCCCATAATGGGGAAGCTTGGGCAAAAAATAGAAGAGATCATTTCGTAATTAATATTACAAAAAAGTAAGGTTGCGGATTGTTTACGATTAAAAAATCAGGAGAAGGCCGTTGAAGAAAAAAGGTTTTCTCCTCTTTCTGGGATGTATTCTTATCTTCGCCCTTGGTTGCGCAACGAGGGGAGGAGTAAAGCAGCTTTCGGAGCGCTTGAATCAGAATGTCAGCATAATGGAAGAGAAGTTGGCCGTTCTGAAAGAGGAAGTTACGAACCTCCGCGCCAACGTGCGAGACTGTAATGAGTCCGTCCCAGTTTTGCGAAAAAATCAGGCGGACACAAGGGCGGAAATCGGTGCATTGGAAGATGAAATTCAACAAGTAAAAGGAATTACGGATGGCCTCCGGAAGGATATTTCTTCGGCGGCCGTCCGCGCCAACCTCAGGGATGAAGAATATAACGATATCAAACAGAAGCTTGATAACATAATTATCAAGGTCAGTTTCATAGAAGACTTCTTGGAAATCAGCAAGGAAAAGAACGGAGCCGCAGGGGGACCAGCGGGAAAAAGCAACAAGGTTGTTTCAAAAAACAGATTAGAAAAAGCAAAAATCTACTCAACAGCTTATAAGCTGTATGAGCAAGGCAAATATGAAAAGGCGAGGGCAGAGTTCCAACGGTTTTTGAAGAAATTTCCCGATACGGAACTTTCCGATAACGCGCAGTTCTGGATTGGTGAAACCTATTTTTATGAGACTAAATACGAAGAAGCCCTCGCTGAATATGAAAAGGTAACGAAGAACTTCCCCGAAGGGGATAAAGCTCCTGATGGGTTGTTGAAACAAGGACTGACGTTGCTGTTATTGGGAGAAAAAGTGCGGGCGAGAACGATTTTTCAACAGGTCATTAACAGTTATCCTTACACAAATCAGGCCATACAGGCAAGATCGAAATTAATCAACCTGAAATAAGCGGAAAAATAAGATAGATACCTCAATTCATGTGGTTAGGTTCTATACCGGCGGGAATGGGTATGTCGAATTGTGCCGTGTCTTTTTCTATGGAAAGTTGGATATCTGAATATCGAATCGTGATACTTGAGTTGGATTCATGAAGCAACAAATTCACCTTTTGAGGAACAGGTATGTTGTTAACTTCTTGGTAATCATCAAAATGAGCGCTATACAATAAATTATCTGCATCGTTATATATGCAAACCCTCACGAGGCGGTATGTTTGGGGTTCGATAAAGAGCGACTGCATTTTATGGCCTTTCGATAGCATGTCAATGCATATAAGGTCATCTTCCTTCACTTCCTTCAAGGTGGAATCACCTTCTGGTATTTGAGGATATGAACCCATCATAAGCGATAAAAGCGCCTCCGGCTGAAGGGGAAGGGGTGCAAGAGACGCAAAATAATCTGATTTTGTTGTTGTGATATAAAATTTTCTCTTATCAGGAATGAAAACCTTCATGGTTTCTCCATTGATCGAAAGGAAAAAACGGGGGGGGCCGATAATGGGGATAACCTCAAGTCTCAGGAATAACGGTCTTTTGATCACGACGGCGGCCTTTACGGGATACTTTCTTTTGGCGGTTTTAATCTCTATGTTTGCGATGGCCTTCATGGTATCCTTCTGCAGATCGGTGTGTGCAATTTTTTCGATGATAGCTCTAGCGGACAGGAGTGGTTCAGCGGGTTTTTCCATAATGATGTTTCTCGAAGCGCATCCCCAGGCGCTAAAGAAATAGATGGAAAAAGTTAAACAAAGAAGATGCTTGGCAATATTTTTAAGGGACATTTTTTCTAAGCTGTTTCGACTTGTTGACATAATCCGGTTACCCGGTTTTTAAGGAGTTCTTTTTTTCAAAAGTTCTTTGATGTTTTTTTGCAGGATTTCATTTGTTGGATTGAATTTCATTGCTTTCTTATACGCTTCGACGGCCTCTTTGATTCTTCCCATCTTTCGGTATACGTCACCCAGATGCTCGGCAATAGTTGGCTCCTCAGGTATAAGATCCAATGCCTGTTTCAGATATTTTAAGGCCATTTCCAGTTTGTTTTGTTTAAAATAAACCCATCCCATGCTGTCTAAAATGTAGCCGTTGCCCGGTTTGAGCTCAAGCGCCCTCTTGATCATGTCTTCCGCCTTGTCAAGGTTTATGTTCCGCTCGGCGTAGCTGTAACCGATAAAATTAAGCGCTTCTGCGTAATCCGGTTCGATTTTTAAGACCATTTCCATTTCATCTACGCTTTCCTGAAAGCGTCCCATTTTCTCATAGAGTGCCCCTAAACTGTAATGCATATCCGCGTTCTGTGGATCGTTTATAATGCCGGATTTTAAAATACCTTCCGCAGCAGGAAAATCCTTCTTCTCCGCATACAGAGAAGACAAAAGGAGGTGCAGCCTGGCAGCATTTTTCTTCTTTCCGATGGCTTCCTTAAGGGATGCAATGGCCTGTTCGTTCTGCCCCTTTTCTTTCAGAATAATGGCCAGATGGATCTGTGCGCCCTCATAGAATTCGGAGTCTTCTCCGATGAGCAGAAATTCGCCGATGGCGTCATCATAAGCTTGCATTTCCTCGTAGGTGGATCCCAGCAGAAATCGTATTCGATAATCTTCGGGATACCGCTTGGCAAGATCGCTGAACGCCTCAATAGCCATGTCATATTGCTTCTGGAAATGGTAAATAAGACCCAACGTGAGGCGGGCCCAGAGGTTTGCGGGGTCTTGAATCAGAATTTTTTTTAATTCCTTCTGGGCTTCATCGTATTTTTGAATTTTAAAGAGGAGTTCCGCCAGCTTCATCTTGATGTTGATGCGGCTGGGATGAGCATTCAGATATTTTTTGTATGCCTCGATGGCAAGTTCTTGCCTTCCTTGTTTTTCATATAAAGACGCCAAATCAATTAATGCCGGTTCAAAGGCAGGATTGATTTTCATTGTTTTCTGAAAGCTCTGGATGGCTTCTTCCGGCCGTTCCATATTCATGAGCAGCTTGGCATGGTAATAGTTGCCCAAAAGATGATTGGGGTCTAGTTCTATCACCTTTTTAAACATCTCCAACGCTTCTTCGCTCCTTCCACTTTCTGCGTAGATGCTTCCCATTTGGAGATAAGGTAAAACTTTTTTCGGATCAAGCTCTATCACTTTTTTATATTCTTTAGCAGCGTCGTCGAAATTTTTAACGTTGAAGAAGATGCTTCCGAGCAAAAGATGCGCGTCCACGTCGTCAGGATAGTTTTCAAGAGATTTGCGGCACAACTCGATGGCCCTATCGGTTTGCCCCTTTTGGGCATACAAAGCGGCGAGTTCCGTGGCAATGTAGGAAGAATTGGGATCATAGCGAAGGGCATCTTCAAATTCTTGTGCAGCTTCATCGGTCTTGCCTTCAAGGATAAGCAATATGCCAAGCGAATAATGGTAAGTGGCATTAAATTTCACTTTTTCCTGAAAAATAAAACTTGCTTGGGTTCGGAATTCGTCACTCGGCGTGAAAATAGAGCAACCGTTTAGTAAAAACAGACAAATCAGGAAGATGAACTCGTATTTTACCCCTTTCGGTAAAGCATTCATAGTAGTCCTTTGCGTATTTACAGGTGATTGGCTATATTAGCTTCTTTTCATAAGCTCTGACACTGGGACAACTTTTATGTTTTTTTCTCTCAGTAGGTGAATGAATTTTCTTAAAGCTCGAATAGTGTCGGGATAAGGATGGCCGATTAACAGCATCGGTTCGGGTTTTCCATTGTTTTTCATCTCCGTTATGTTTATTAGGTTATTGTATGTGCCATCGAAGTCATGCCCATTATCAATAAAAATCTTCCGCGCAGCAAATGGAACTCCCCACTTTTTCGCTACTTCCCGTCCCTTGGAATGAGCTGTGGTCATAGAATCCACAAAGAAAAGGCGCTTTTTTTTAATTCGTTCCATGATAACCGACAATTTTTCTTCATTTTCCATGAAGCGGGATCCCATGTGATTGTTTACGCCGCAGATATACGGAACAGCTTCGAGATCCATTTCAATTTGTTTAATCAGTTCCGCCTCATCCATCTGTACAAAAAGAGCCCCTTCACCGGGATTTTTTTTAGGAGAATTATATGGTTCCATCGGCAGGTGTAAGAGAACTTCCCGCCCCATCCGGTGCGCAATTTCCGCCACCTCAGTGGAATGGCTGCCGTAAGGAAGAACGGCAAACGCAATAGGGCCATCGATTTCAAGTAACTTATGGACGGCGTTCAAATCAGAGCCCAAATCATCAATGATAACGGCAATTTTTTGCCCGGCAAAAGGAGCCTCCTTTCCTTCGGGACGAGCATGTTTCCGCGGCTTTTTTAAAAATGGTCTTGCTTTTTTCGAAACGGTTTTTTCCTTTTTTTCCCCTGGAGCGCTCTGCTTTAGCACACGATCAACGTACAGGATATAAGCTGTCGCAATAAAAACAACAATAAGCAGCGCCAATAACCATTTGTAAAACTGTGTTTTTTTCTTCCTTTTTATGCTTCATTCCTCCTTGAGTGGCTAGGGGCTAGCGGGAAGAGAGACATGGTTTTTGGTGTTTTTTTGGAAAATTTCCCAGCTCTTTAGAATATCTATCGCACCTTTGAGCTGGTTATCCTTGGTCAGATCGTCCATCTCTTTTTGCATTGGTTTCTCTTGCTTTGATTCCGCCCTATCCAGTTGTTCTATATGTCCCTTGAGATCTTTCTCTCTGATAGGCTCTTCCGCTATTTGTCCCTTTTCGTCGAAAGATCTTGCATACTTGATTTCAATGTCGGGAGTAATCCCTTCGGCCTGGATTAATCGACCTTTTGGTGTGTAATACTTGGCGGTGGTTAGTTTCAAGGCGGATCCGTCTTCAAGAGGGATGACCGTCTGCACAGAGCCCTTCCCAAACGACTGGGCGCCGACAACCAAAGCTCTTCCGTTATCCTGAAGGGCGCCGGCAACTATTTCCGAAGCGCTTGCACTTCCCTCATTGACAAGCACAATCATGGGGCAGGTAGGCTCGGCGCCGTCATCTTTTGCTGTGGTTTTGCTTTCCATCGCTTTGGTTCTGCCCTTCGTAAACACAATAACTCCCGTCTTCAAAAAAAGGTCCGAGACCTCTATAGCCTGATCCAGCAAACCACCGGGATTGTTTCTCAGATCCAGGATGAGTCCACGCAAAGGCTGCACCTTGCTTTTCATCTCAGTTAATGCCCCGCTCAGATCATCCGCTGTCCTCTCTTGGAAAGAAGAAATCCTAAGGTAACCAATATGTTTATCAAATATTTTGGATTTAACACTCTTTACCTTGATTATATCACGGATAATGGTAATGTCTTTCGGTTTGGGGAGGGATTCCCGCACAATGGTGATGGTCACCTTGGTGTCCTTCGGCCCCCGCAGTTTGTTTACGGCTTCCATAATCGTTATGTCTTTGGTGGACTTGCCGTCGATTTTGACAATCTGATCGCCTGCTTCTATCCCCGCATTAAAAGCAGGGGTGTCTTCAATGGGAGAGACGACGGTGAGAATGTCTTTCTGTATGGTTATTTCGATGCCGATACCTCCAAAGCTGCCTTTTGTTTCGACCTCAAGTTCTTTGTACATTTCCGGTGTCATAAAGGCGCTGTGAGGATCCAGCGATTTCATCATGCCGTTGATAGCTCCCTGAATGAGCGTCTTGGGTTCTATGGGCTCGACGTAATTTTTTTCTACAATGCTTAATATCTCGGTAAATGTTTTGAGTGTCTTGTAGATGTTGCGATCTACTGCCGGCTCACGGGAATCCCCCTGGGATTCGAGCACGATCATGATAAAGAAAAAAGCGAACAGACAGATCAGCAAAGGCCAGTTTTTGCGCAAAAAGTTTTTCATCAACACCTCCTCTTGGTGAGAATAATCGTAAAACTGCGAAAGCGTTCGCGTGTAGATAACATCTTTTTTGAATAAAATGCCATAAAATTTTACGGAGGGGAATGAACTATTTCATATTCACATCTTCCAAATGCTTCCTGCTCCTCCAGGCAAATCAGGTAAAAACTGAATCCAGCACAAGAATCAAAACGGCAACGACTATTGCCATGGCTATATTTGTGGATTCGGCCGCAGGGTTCTTTGTTGTAGGAAAGCCAGTGAACAAAGCACTTCCCGTATTCAAAAATCCCGTAATTGCATATCATGGTTGATTGGTTCACGAAAAAAGCCAGTCTTATCTACGACCGGCTTTTTCGAGGGAGCGTAAGTTGAAAGGGACGATTTTAAGCCTTATGGGGAGGCTTAGACAGCAAGGTAATTGCAGCGCCAATCAGACAGGCCACGCCAGCAATCATGAAAGGTGTAATCCATACGGAAGGATCTCCGCTGCCTTTGGCGGCATCTTTGAAGTGGGCGGCAATCTGTGGACCCAAAACACCCGCGATTCCATAGGAAAAGAATACATAGCCATAGTTCAGACCGACATTCTTATTTCCAAAAAAATCAGCTGTAATAGCGGGGAACAGAGCAAAGTTCCCGCCGAAGTTAAAGCCGATAATGCATGCCCCGAGAATAAGGGTTGATGCAGCGGACCCCATTTTGTAGAAGACCAGCATAATGATACCTTGGAGCAGGCACATCAAGAAAATAGATATTTTTCGGCCGATCTTATCTGAAACGGATCCCCAGATAATACGCCCGAGACCATTGAGAATAGCCAACCAGGCAACAGCTGTTCCGGCGACAGCCGAAGCTACCTGTTCTTCCGTGCCTTGCGCTTTGAGAGCGTCGATTCCGAACAATTTGATATTTCCAATGATCATCAGTCCCGCCATGGCAGAAAACAGGAAAGTAAACCAGATTATATAAAACTGAGGGGTGGACATCATTTCCTTCGCGTCAAAATTGACCATGCCTGATGCGCCGCCTGCGGCAGTGGGTTGAGGAGGCGTCCACCCTTCCGGGACATATCCCTGAGGGGGATCAACCATCACCATGCTGCCCAGAAATACGGCAACGGCAAAGATGATTCCGTACAGGAGAAAGACACTTTGCACCCCGCCAAGATTGAAGAAGTTCAATTTGTCTAAAAGATGAAACCAAGAATCTGCCGATTTCACCCAAATCATGGCCCCGAAGCCAAAACCGGCAACTGCCAGCCCGGTGAGCATGCCTTTTTTGTCTGGAAACCACTTGACCCCGACGGCAATAGGCACAACATAGCCCAAGCCGATACCGGCGCCACCAATGATGCCGATACAAATTAATTGAGCGGCAAATGTGCTCCCGAATAACCCGCCCAGAACGTAGCCGATACCAAGCACAACAGCGCTGGAGACAGCCAACTTCTGGGGGCCTACTTTTGTCATCACCCTGCCGGCGATTATCATGACTATGGCAAAAATCAACAGCCCTACCGAAAATATCCACTGTGACTGGGCTGTCGTAAATCCGTACATGCCGCCTTCCGCAATGGGCTTGGTGAGCTTCGGCGTAAAGACAGACCACGCATAAATCGCCCCCAGACACAGCTGGATCAATATTGCACCTATGACGACGAACCAACGATTCTTAATTTTCTGATCAGACATGTATTCCTCCTTCAAGCGATTTCTTTACTAGAATGTAAATATTCAGTGAACCCTGTGTCACTTCACAATATACACACGCAACCTCCACTTTTTCCCTTTCCCCCTTAATTTTGGGCTCTAATAGGTATAATAACGATACTAACCATGCGATTTACGGCAGGATCTGAAGATATAGGCTGGGATTCACCATATCCGACAGCGGTGATACGCTGTGCATTCACCCCCTGTTGAATCAAGGCATTTTTAACTGCCACGGCCCGTTTTTCAGATAATTTCTGATTAGATGCTTCCGAACCGATTGCATCCGTATGACCTTCAACATTGAGCATCGTTTGGGGATATTTATTTAACACCATGGCCACCCTTGCAATTTCCGCCTGTCCTCCCGCTTTTAAGGCAGCAGAACCAGAATCAAACATGACTTCGGATTTGAACGTCGCAATAAGCACATCCTGTTGACCCTACTAACGGCTCCCGCTTCGGAAGCAGCTATGGTCTGACGGAGTTCCTGCTCTTGCCGGTCCATATAAGCCCCGATCCGATTGCCGGCAATCCCTCCTAAAACCGCACCGATTCCGGCCCCTAAAAGGGGCGCTTCCGTATCCCGACCAATCGCTTAGCCTAGAATTGTCCCAACACCTGCGCCCACCACAGCTCCTGTTCCTGTTCCCTGCTACTGGTGGGTTTGCGTAGCACAACCCATTAGCTCCCATATCATAGCAGCACACAAACCAATTGCAAAAATTCGCTTCACTCCCAACATCCTTAATGAATTGGTAATTGCGAAAAATTAACCACCAAGATCAGCGAGCTAATTATCCAAATTCATGGTAATTGTCAAATAAAAAATAAATTTGTATAACGCCCCCGATAGAGGTACAAAGAAATATCGTCGATCGATTTCGACCCTATGCGGAAGGGCTTGCCTATTTATAGGGGGGTAAAATAATAACTTGCCTCCGGTAGCTATGTGGAATCGAATCCTGTACGGGCAAAAATAGTAGAAAACCCGAAGGATCACACATGGGGCAGCTATCGTCGCTGTTGAGCTGCCGTTTTTGGGAGCGGAAATTGCATTTATGCAATTATCCGTGCCAAAAACCAAGCGGAGCGCAGCCGCCCCTTGAGGCGGGGTCTGCTCTAACGGCCTTGATAGGCGGAGCGCGAGCGGAGCCGGAAAGGCCAGGTAGAGCAGATGCTCAACAGCGACGATAGGACGGATGGCCGAAGGCCAAGTGAGCGCCAGCGAGCGGTCCGTCCTATCAGGTGGTATATGCTTTTTATGGAAAGGGGGATGTCCTTATAGATGAGCATCCTGTTTATTATCAGTTATCTGTGAAGGAAAGAGAGCGGGAGGAAAAATAAAGAGAACTGTCCCCTTTAAGCTAGCTACTATAAACTACCATGAATATGTGAACATTTAAAAATGAAAGGAAGGAGGAAAGAGAAAAATGACGGAAATTTCTAAGGAAAAGCTTATAAACCTGTTTGCCAGAAGCATAATGACAATGGATGGGCTATGGTTTTTAGCGGCAGAAGAAAAATACGGTCTTGAGAGAGCCATTGAAATGGATTGTAAGGTCTGGGAAAGGTTCATGCCGATTCATATTAAGAGGGTCATGAAGACTTATGATATAGCTGAAGGCAGTCTCACTGGTCTGCTTAAAGCATTTGAAGTGGATCCGATATGGAGTATCTTCAAGCCTGTAATCACTGAGTCTTCAGAGAACAGATTCGTACTAAGGATGACGGATTGCCCTCCTCAGAAGGCAAGGGTAAGGGACGGCAGAGGCGAATTCCCTTGCAAGGATGTAGGGATTTCCTGCTTTAAAAGCCTGATCAAGGATTTTGTTCCAAATGGGCAACTGCGTTGTGTGGTATGCCCGCCTGACAAACACCCGGAAGATGTCTGGTGTGAGTGGGAACTCTGCCGATAACCCATTGCACCCTATCGGTTCGCTTAGAAAGAGGAAACACGAAGCTTTCCACATCCAGACGGAGCTTTTCCGCACACCTCTAATTATCACCGGAGACAGAGGGCAAATTCATGGTAATTGTCAAATAAAAAATAAATTTGCATGAAACTTCAGTTTTTCACAATAAATTCGAGGTCCTGTTGTGAATTAACATTTAGAAACATTCGCCCCCACGGGTTGAAAAACCGTATCATATCTTCATTGATTGTCAGTATTTTAAATCCCTTATAAAAGTCGGTAATCTTCAGCTTGTCGTTTGCCAGGAGGTTTTCAATGCGGGACAGGCATTTTTGTGAGTAGATGGCGTGAAGAGGTTGAAAGCCTTCCGGACATTTTGGCACAACGATGTCGAAGTTTTTGCTTCGTTCGAGCATGTATTTAATGAAATGCTTGTTGATGAAAGGCATATCACAGGCAACCACAAAAGCCTGCTTGGACGGAGAGTGAAACAGGCCGGCATGAATGCCGCCCAGGGCTCCTTTGTTTGTGTAAATGTCTGTTACAATCTCCACTTCCAGATCGAGATACAGACATGGGGTGTTGGTCACGACAATGACATGGTCAAGAAGGCTTTTCAAGATACCCACAGTTCGATCAATCAACCGCTGCCCATCAATCTTCAAGAAGGCTTTGTTTGTGCCCATTCGTTTGTTTTTCCCGCCGGATAAAATAATTCCCGTCATTGATTTTCCTTATGCCTTATTTGAGCTTCATTTTTTTTAAATCAAATCCTCATAGCGAAAATTCCTTAGCGCTTCAAGGAGAAAAATGTGAGGACAAAACTCACAATTATCAGGATTTAAATGTCCCAAAGGATGATAGATACAGTGAAACTTTCAGAGCCATTTGCTCAAGTAAACGAGTATCCATTCCCGCTCGATAACGTTCCGGAGAAAAATCCCCATGATTTATGGAACCTATAATCTTTCCGTCAAGGGTGATGGGAGCTATGGCAAGCGAACGAATGAGGAATCTTTTGCTT
This sequence comes from Syntrophaceae bacterium UBA4767, assembly GCA_002403385.1. Lineage (GTDB taxonomy): Bacteria > Desulfobacterota > Syntrophia > Syntrophales > UBA4767 > UBA4767. The sequence continues at coordinate 51,297 of DHHR01000039.1, forward strand.
GCCGGAAGAAGTTCGTAAAAAGGGTGGAGGGTATCATTGGCCAGTATTGCTGTTGTATTATTTCTGGTGATGTTAAGTAGTACGGCTTCCGGGATGATGTTCAAACGGCCTTCTATGATTTCGGAAGAGCAAAGGCTTTGTATCAGTTCAGATAGCTCCGGTTTTTCGATAATGGACAACCATACAAAAGGGATACTGAATTCTTCTTCGATCCGACAAATAAGCGTTTCGAAAAGTGTTCTGGCATCGAAAAGTGTTGATAGTTCAGTTTCAATCCTGGAAAACTTTTTGGCGATTTCCGTGTTTACTTCCATAATATTCATCATCTCTTCCATGATTTAGTCCCCTCTCTGATCATGATAAATGGAATTCCGCAAATACAATAGTATGGTCCGATGGTTTTTCCATGCGTCTTGGATTTATATCAATGGTGCAACGAATGGATTTTTCTGCAAGAGGCCTTGTGGCTAAAATGTGATCAATCCGCCATCCCATATTCCTCTCAATGGTTCTGGGGACGCGATAGTCATAAAAAGTGTATGCATTCGTTTCACCTGGATGGTGTTTCCGAAAGATATCTTGAAGCCCCCATGCTTTTACCTGGTTGAATGCATCCCAGACTTCCGGTGTAAAACACACGTGGCCAAGAAGTTTTTTGGGGGCATACACGTCAATAATTTCCGGAGCGACATTCAGATCGCCACACCAGATAAGGGGTTTATCAGCATAGCATCTTTTTCCCAAGAAATCTGCAAAGCGCCTGTACCAGTCAAGTTTATAAATGAATTGCGGGCTTTGCCGATCTTGGCCCTGAGGAATATAAGTATTCAAAACGGTAATTTCTGAAAATACTCCGCTTATGAAACGATCCTCATCCCTTGGCTCGCTGTTAAGCCCCAAGGAGATGTTGTCCGGTTTCAGGCGAGAGGCAATAGCTACACCATTATAGCGCTTTTCCCCTCGAAAAGCAACATAATACCCCGCTTCCTCAAATGCCGCCGCCGGGAAATCCTTATCCGCGACTTTTGTTTCCTGCATGCAGAAGACGTCGGGATGGTTTTCTTTAAGCCATGGGATGACAATATGCAGACGGGAGCGGATGGAGTTGACATTGTAAGTGGCGATCTTGAAGGTTTTCATATTGGTCCGCCAAGGTTCTCTTCTCTTGCTGAACAGAGGATATCTCGGGGATAAATGAAATTCACCCCCGGGATCGGGGAGGGAAGTTTTTTCATATCCATCCTCGCAAGATAGGCATTCATCGCATTTTTTCAGTGTCCAGGATATGCTAGTCTACTGATTCGGTTTAGTCAGCCTGTCTTCTTAAAAATGTTGGGACCTCAAGATCGGAATGTTCCACATCATCTATCATGCCCATTTTAACGATATGGGCCTCATCAAGCCACTTTTTGTTCCTCTTGTAGGCAGGGATGGAAAGATCATCTCGCTTCCAGCTCCCCAAAGGGGGAACGTTACTTGAAGGCTGCTTTCGCTTCGATGCTTCCTCAAAGCCCGTTGCAATGACGGTAATCCGGATTTCCTCTCCCATCGTTTCGTCAATAACAGTCCCGAAAATGATGTTTGCGTCTTCGTGAGCTTCGGACTGAATGAGAGAAGAAGCTTCGTTTATTTCGAATAACGACATGTCGGGTCCACCTGTGATATTAAGAAGAACACCATGAGCTCCCTGAATGCTGTTGTCTTCCAACAGAGGTGACGAGATGGCTTTTTGTGCTGCTTCAACAGCTCTGTTTTCTCCATTGGCCGTTCCGGTGCCCATTAGCGCCAGTCCCATACCGGACATGATGTTTTTAACATCGGCAAAATCAAGGTTAATTAACCCGTGAATCATGATGAGGTCGGAAATCCCTTTTACAGCGTGATATAGAATGTCATCCGCCTTTTTAAATGCTTCCAGCAGGGAGATATTCCTTCCTCCTAGGCTGAGAAGTCTCTGGTTGGGAACCACAATCAGGGTGTCAACAATCTTTCTTAACTCTAATATGCCTTCTTCCGCTTGGATGTTTCGCTTTTTCCCTTCAAATTGAAAAGGTTTTGTCACAACGCCTACCGTTAGCGCGCCGACTTCTTTTGCAACTTCGGCCACAACCGGCGCGCCGCCGGTTCCCGTGCCTCCTCCCAGTCCTGCGGTGATGAAGACCATATCGGCTCCATCAACGTGTTTCTTGAGCAAGTCTTTCGCTTCCATAGCGGCCTGTTTGCCGATTTCCGGATTGGAACCTGCGCCCAGACCTTTTGTGACCTCCGCGCCAAGTTGTATTTTTATGGGAGAGCTTGATGCTTCAAGAGCCTGAGCATCCGTGTTTGCCGCCATAAAATCAACGCCCTTGAGATTGTAGTAGATCATTGTATTAATCGCATTTCCGCCGCCGCCGCCGATCCCGATAACCTTAATTTTTGCCGAACCTATTGTATTTGTTTCCGGTAATTCAAACATAGCCTTCTCCTTCCTTTAAAAAAATTCTAATATCCATTTCTTAATCTTCTGGATGAAATCTCTTCCCATCAGCCTACCTTCCACTCTTCTTATGAATGAATCTTTTGATGTGTTCTTGTTTCCGTAAATGACCAGGCCAACGGCGGTAGAATAGATGGGGCTTTTTACAATATCCGTAAGCCCACCGATGCCTGTTTTGGGCCAAGCTTTTCTGACCGGCATGTTAAAGATTTGTTCAGTCAATTCTCCGATTCCCTCCATGATGGATGTGCCGCCCGTCAAAACGACCCCGGCAGCGATATGATCCTCATATCCCGACCTGACCACTTCTTTGTATGCCATGCCGAGGATTTCTTCGGTGCGGGCCTCAATAATTCTGGCGAGAATTTGTCGTGAAACTTCTCTTGGTTCCCTGCCGCCCACTCCGGGCACCTCTATGACTTCATCTTTAGGAATCATCGAAGCAAAAGCACAACCGTATTTGATCTTTGTTTTCTCCGCTTCTGTAAGGGGCGTCCGCAATCCGGTGGCAATGTCGCTGGTAATGAAATTTCCTCCTACAGGCAAGACAGCGGTATGTTTTATACTGCCTTCTGAAAATACGGCAATGTCGGTCGTTCCTCCCCCAATATCTATAAGAACCACACCCAAGTCCCTTTCATCATGACTGAGAACCGCTTTACTGGATGCAAGCTGTTCGAGGACGATGTCATTGACGTCCAATCCGACACGATTTACAGATTTCACTATGTTTTGTATGGATGTGACAAGTCCGGTTACAATGTGCACTTTCGCTTCGAGGCGAACGCCTGCCATGCCAACGGGGTCTCTAACTCCATCCTGATCGTCAACGACAAAATTTTGGGGTATGGTATGAAGAATTTCTCTGTCCTTGGGAATGGCAATGGCCTTGGCTGCTTCAATGGCGCGCCGGACATCGTCTTCATCAACCTCGCGTCCTTTGACGCCGACGATGCCGAGACTGTTTTGTCCTTTGATATGGCTTCCCGCAATTCCGACGTACACGGACCTTATTTCACAGCCTGACATATGTTCCGCTTCTTCCACAGCTTTCTTTATGGCATTAACAGTGTTATCAATATTAACAACAACACCTTTTCTTAACCCTTCCGATGGATAAGAACCCATGCCAATGATGTCGAGGCCCGTGTCTGTGACCTCAGCGACTACAGCGCATGTTTTGGTGGTTCCTATATCCAGTCCTACGAGAATATTTTCCCTCTTGCCCATATTATTATCCGCCTTTCCTCATGCCGTAGGAAACTGAGTTGTCATGCATTCGTTTTGCTTTCTCATAATCATGTCTGGTATCTTTTTGTTGATTCCATGGGACATTTTGGTTTTGAGACATTCTTAGGCGCTACGAAAATTTTATTCGGATTACGAAGGTCAATTTGCATGAATTCTGACTTATAATTCCTGTTTTCCAGATCAGCCATAACGGCGGCCAGGCGCTTAAGCTTGTTTTCGTATCCGTCGGTTCCCAGCCTCAGACACAGTCCGCCATCGGTATAGAGGGACAATCCCACTGCTTCATCGCAGTGAATTTCAGATACGTTCTCAATGTCAATGAATCCACTATGCGGCGCTATGTGCGTCATCAATCCTATTGCCTTCTCCAGAAATTCTTTATTCGTTTTTCCACCCGCAAAGAAACCGGTCAGCACGGGAAGGTCCGCTTCATCCGTTTTTTCGAATTTTTTAAACAAGCGCCCACTGTGATCCAGTAAATATAACCCATTGTCATGTTTGACTATGGCTATGGCCGTTCTTTCCCGAACATCAATTACCAGACGGTCAGGTAATTCCACGCCGATGGAAACCTCGCGAACCCATGGATTGGCTTTGATTCTCCTGACTATAGCTTGTCGATTAACGGTCAGAACGGTTTGCGTTGGCTTGACGGCAGCAAGAGACAGGACTTCTTTTTCTGTAAGTTTCTTGCATCCCCGCACAAGTGTTTTCCGAATCATGAAATAAGGTGAGCTGACAATGAAATTGTATGTTGTAATCATAGTAAAGGCAACGCTAAAGATTACAGCCATCAGGCAACACGCCTGAAAGGTTTCCCTGATGACGATTTGGCTTCGTTTTTTTAAGCTGTTTCGTCTCGTCCGCTTTATCTTTTTGGGGAGGGCCCTTTTCATTTTTCAATCACCGATAATTTTGACTTCCGTCTCCAGGCTGATGGATTTTTCCCGCCAGACCTTGTCTTTTACCATACCAATAAGTTCAAGGATATCGCTTGCCTTTGCGTGTCCAAGATTGATGATAAAATTTCCGTGCCTTTCTGAAATTTCGGCGTCACCGATGCGTGCGCCTTTGAGGCCGACAGCTTCGATAATTTCTCCCGCCGGACTGCCCTTCGGGTTCTTGAAGATAGAACCTGCGTTCGGATATTCCAGGGGATGCCTCATCTTTCGTTGGTTCATGATTTCACGTATCCGCTTGACGATTTCTTCTCTGCTGTTTTTTCTCAGCAGAAACAGAGCATCCGCGATGACGGTTTCCTCCGGCAAATCAAGATCCCGGTAAGTAAATCGAAGTGAATCACGGCTCGCCTCATGTGCATGGCCTCTTGCGTCAATCAGGGTGATTGTTTCCAAAATATCCTTGATTTCCTTCCCATAGGCTCCGGCGTTCATCTTGACGGCTCCTCCGACGCTTCCAGGAATGCCGGCACAGAATTCCATCCCCGTGAATCCTTCTTTCATGCAGAGGGCGATCATATCGGACAGCTTGACGCCGGCTTGTGCGTATAGGAATACCTTCCCGTCGGTTTCAATGTTCCATCGAAAATACCGCATGTATTTCAGGGAGATGATAACCCCCCTGTATCCGTTATCCTTTACAATTATATTAGTCCAGTTACCCACGGCACAGTAGGGGATATGATGAGAGTTTAAATAAGCTGTGATTCTCCCCAGTTCTTTTACATCCTTTGGGAAGACCAAAGCGTCTGCCTTTCCGCCCACACCGATGGATGTGTGGCAATCAAGCGGTTCATCAAAGACGACCCGACCGGAAACAATATTTTTAAATTCTTCTGTGTTCAACAAAGGCGCCATATGCTTATTTATTGATGTCCTTGCAAAATGTGACAAAAACATTTCAGGTAACTCTTTTGCTTAGTTCTTCAAGAAACGTTTCACCAACTCTCCAGACATTTCCGGCTCCCAGAGTAATAACGGCATCTGAAGGATTTGCTATGGCAAGTAATCGGGCTACAGTTTCTTCCGCTGACGGCAGGTACGAAACATCCTGATGGCCCCTCTTTTTAATTTCTTCGCAGAGACGGAAGGAATCAACCCCTTCAATAGGCTCCTCGCCGGCAGGATAGATATCCATCAAGAGCAACGTATCCGCATCCTGAAATGCGGATACGAACTCGTGAAAGAGCGCTTTTGTACGGCTGTAACGATGGGGCTGAAAAACAACGATAATCCGATCTTTCCACATCTGTCTGACAGCCGCCAGCGTAACCCTTATCTCTGTCGGGTGGTGGCCGTAATCGTCAATGACACTTATGCCATTGACGGTTCCTTTCGTCTCCAACCTACGGTGAACGCCTGCAAAACGGGCAAGACCTTCCCTGATCGTGGGGAACGGGATGTCCAGCTCGCGAGCGACGGCAACAGTGGCCAGGGCATTAGAAACGTTAAATAGTCCTGGGACATTTAGCGTGATCTGAGCCTGTTTCTTGTCTTTGAAGTAAACCAAAAAATTTGACGACCGGCCCGCAAATTTGATGTGGCGGGCCTGATAGTCGCCGGGGGATGTCGCGCCATAGGTCACGATCTTGCGCTTAATTTTGGGAAGAATTTCCTGCACGTTCTTGTCATCCAAACATACAATAGTCGCTCCATAAAACGGGACGATGTTTGCGAATTGCAGAAAAGCCTCTTTGATTTCTTTCATGTCTCTGTAATAATCCAAATGTTCCATGTCGATATTGGTGATAACGGCCATGGTGGGAGCTAATTTGAGAAAAGAGCCGTCACTTTCATCGGCCTCTGCCACAATAATTTCTCCATTGCCCATTTTTGCGTTGCTTCCGATGCTGCCAAGTTTTCCACCAATAACCATTGTAGGATCCATCTTTGCGTTTGCCAGAACGGTTGCTATCATGGATGTAGTGGTCGTTTTGCCATGGCTGCCTGAAACGGCAATGGAAAATTTCATCTTCAACAGTTCCGCCAGCATTTCTGCGCGAGGAATAACGGGGACACCCCTTCGGTGGGCCTCGATGACTTCATGGTTATACGCTTTGACGGCTGTTGAGGTGACTACCACATCCGCATCGCCGAGGTGAGAGGGATGGTGCCCACGGTAAATTTTCGCTCCCAGGGCGGTCAGACGCTGTGTGGTGTCCGTATCGTTCAGATCGGAACCGCTAACAGCATAACCCAGGTTGAGAAGAACTTCGGCGATTCCGCTCATGCCGATGCCGCCGATGCCGACAAAGTGAATACCCTTGATTTTTCCGCGCATGCCGTTGATTTTCGTAATTTTGTCCATTTGATCTTTCTATTGTGCTCGGTTTGTTGATGAATATCCCGAAAATTGCCTTTGCCAAGATTACTTGGAAGAAACAAGTTCTATGCAAGCGTCCACAATACGCGCCGCAGCGTGGATGTTTCCCAATTTTGCCGATGCCGCCTCCATTTCCATTATGATTTCGGGATGGTCATACAGTTGTTTGATAGCGTCGGCCAGTTTCTGCCCGGAGAGTTCTTCCTGCCGGATCATTTCCGCCGCTCCGGCTTCTACCAGAACTTCTGCATTTTTTGCTTGATGATCTCCAATTGCGTAAGGATAAGGGATCAGAATGGCTGCTTTTCCGCTTGCCGTAATTTCAGCAACGGATGTTGCGCCGGATCGGCAGACCAGCAGATCCGCAACCCTGTACGCCGAGGCCATATCCTCAATAAAGGGAAAAACATCCGCACAAAAGCCCATCGTCCTATAAGCGTTTGAAACGACCTCCAGATCGGCATTCCCGGTCTGATGGATAAATTTCCATTGATTCATCATCCCTTTTAAATATGGGAGGGCTTCCACGATCGCCATGTTGACGGCGTGCGCTCCCTGACTTCCTCCAAAAATTAGAATGGTGAAACGATTCTTGGCTTTTGGGCAAGCCAATCCCTCTTTTAAAAAAGCACAACGAACAGGGTTTCCCGTAACAGTAGTTTTGAGAGGAGAAAACCACTTTTTTGTCTGTTCAAAGGTTAGAAAAACCCGCTCCACAAACCTGCCGAGGATCCGATTCGTCAAGCCCGGCAAAGCGTTTTGTTCCGTAATAGCCGATCTGATGCCCATGAAATGAGCCGCCATTACCACCGGCCCGGAGGCATAGCCTCCCACGCCAACAACAATATCAGGAGAAAAATCACGAATAATTTTGATTGCCTGCATCAAACTTTTGGGGATTTTGCCTATGGCTTCCCACGCTTTAGCCATACTTTTTCCTTTGATTCCCTTAATGTCAATAAGGCGCAGGGGAAATCCCAGATTCCCCAGAATCTGATTCTCCAATCCCTGTTTAGTGCCTACGAAGAGCACTTCATTGTGCGGATCTCTCTTTAAAAATTCTTCCGCCACCGCAATGCCCGGAAAGAGGTGCCCTCCTGTTCCTCCACCTGCGATGATCATTTTCATGCCGGCGTCTCCCTTTATGCCTCATGGGAAGCGATGTTCATAAGAATACCGACAGCAATCAGGGACATGATAAGAGAGGTTCCTCCGTAGCTTAAAAACGGTAAAGCCAACCCTTTCAGGGGGATAAGTCCCATAACACCGCCTATGTTGATGAATGCTTCCAGCGCGAGAGTCATGGTTAGTCCTGCTGCCAAAAGGGCGCTGAACAGATCGGGCGCCTTAAAAGAAATGATGAATCCACGCAGCACCAGCAGAGTGAACAGGAAAATGACAACTAATACCCCGATGAAACCGCATTCCTCGGCGATTATAGACAAGATGAAGTCCGTATGTGGTTCTGGGAGGTAAAAAAGCTTCTGCATACCGTCCCCGATTCCCACACCGAATGTGCCGCCCGAACCGAAAGACAAGAGCGATTGAATGATTTGAAAACCCGAGTTTTGGGGATCCTTCCAGGGATCAAGAAACGTTGTTAATCGTTCAAGCCGGTAGCTTTTGCGCAGCAGAAGCCATATCCCAATGGGAGCAAAGAGCGCTGCAAGTCCCAGAAGATGGATCAGCCTGGCGCCGGAGACATAGAGCATCAGCATGAGGATAATGGCAATAATCACGGCCGTTCCGAAATCCGGTTCCAGCAGGATCAATCCGACAATAAATGCGGTAATCGACAAGGGCGCCAACACCCCCCGTGTAAATTCTTTCAGGCGGCTGGATTTTCTCGTCAGAAAATGGGCAAGAAAAACAACCATGGCCACCTTAACCATTTCTGTTACCTGGAATGAAAAAAACCCCATGTTCAGCCAACGTGTTGCGCCGCCCGCGCGGATGCCCACATGAGGAACCAATAGGAGACAAAGAAGGAAGATGGAAAACAGAATTCCCGGATATGCCCACTTTCTCAGTTGCTGATAGGAAATTTTTGTAAAAATAATCATTGCAATTATGCCCACAAGGACGAAAAACAACTGTTTTTTCAGAAAATAAAGACCATCCTTGAAGCGCTCCATCGCCAGAATGGAACTGGAACTGTAGATCATCACGGTGCCGATCACAATCAGGCTCAATGTGACAAGCAGGAGAATATAATCTGTTTTTATATGTGCTGAGGTGCGTTCGATCATGAAATATGCCTCAATGTGTCTTTAAAAAAATTTCCTCTAGCTTTGTAGTCCGTAAATTCATCAAAACTTGCGCAGCCCGGAGACAGCAGGACCACATCTCCCGGAGAGGATCGCCGATAAGCTGCCTCGGTCGCTTCTTTCAGCGTGGCGAAGCATGATGTTTTAACCGTTCCACCAATGAGACTATTGACCCTTGTCCTGGCTTCACCGAATAGCACCAGCTCTTTCACCTTCTGTTTGATCAGGGGCGAAAGGGTTTCAAAATCGCCCTCCTTGTCCCTGCCTCCCATAAGTAGAATGATGGGCTTGGAAAAGGTTTCCAATGCCTTGACCACGGCGCCCACGTTGGTTCCTTTGGAATCATCATAAAAGGCGACGCCGTTTTTCTCCCCGGCAAATTCGATCCGATGGCTTATTCCCTTAAATTGACCGATCGTATGAATAATCCTGTCGGAAGGACAACCACATTTTCTGCAGGCCATAATTGCCGCCATGACGTTTTCCACATTATGCATTCCAGGTATCTTGATCATATCTAAGGGATACTTCTCCCGATCATTGTCATGGCTTATATAGATCAATTCGTCATGATCGATGAACATGCCTTTTGATATTTCATGGGCGCTGCTAAAAAAAAGTGTTTCAGCCTTTATTCTTTCCGAAAGAATTAGGGACGATGATTCGTCGCCGTTGAGAATGGCCAGGTCATTTGTTGTCTGATTTTTAAAAACCTTTTCCTTGGCCTGCCGATAAGCCTCAAAACTGCCGTGGTAATCCACGTGATCACATGTGGTGTTCAAGAGGACGGCGATATGGGGGCGAAATTGCTGCGTCCAATGAAGCTGAAAACTGCTGACTTCCGCAACTACCCAGTCGGCGTCTTGGGCGCCATCCACATAGCCGATCAATGGATTGCCGATGTTTCCCCCCACAAAAACCTTGTGACCTGAATGCGACAGAATTTCGCCGATAAGAGTTGTCGTGGTCGTCTTGCCGTTGGTTCCTGTAACGGCAATCATTGGCGTCTTTAAAAAATGGTACGCAAGTTCTATCTCACTTAAGATCGGGATATTCCTTTCGAGCGCCTCGGATAGTATAATATTTGAGGGAGCTACCCCGGGGGATGGGATGATCATCTCCATCCCTGCCAAAATTGACGGCTCGTAAGGGGCCGTTTGCACCTTCTCAGGAAGATGATTGATGGCTTCTGTCAACGCTGTCAGGGGTTTTTGGTCCGTGACGGCAATCTTCGCACCCTTGCCTGCAAGAAAGCGAACGGTTGCTAACCCAGTTTTCCCCAATCCGATGACCAGTATATTGAGCCCAGATAAATTCATGTTCCTCTTCTCATCGCAATTTCAAGGTACTTATCGCCACCAGCGTCAGCAGGATGGAAATAATCCAGAATCGGACAATTATCTTCGGTTCAGCCCAGCCCTTGAGTTCGAAGTGGTGGTGGAGGGGCGCCATCTTAAAAATTCTTTTGCCGTTTGAGAGCTTGAACCATCCCACCTGGAAGATGACAGAGAAGGTCTCCATGACAAAAACACCCCCAACAATGGCCAGAAGAATCTCTTGTTTGGTCATAATTGCCATGGTTCCTAGGGCGCCGCCCAAAGAAAGCGAACCTACATCGCCCATGAACACCTGGGCTGGGTAGGTGTTATACCAGAGGAAACCGAAACCTGCGCCCACGATGGCTCCGCAAAAAATGGCCAGTTCTCCTGTCCCTGGAATGTAAGGAATCTGGAGGTAGTTAGCCGTTTTAAAATTTCCCACCAGATATGCGAAAATAAGGTAGGCGCCGAAACAGGTAATGGAAGGGCCTATGGCCAGCCCGTCCAGCCCGTCCGTTAGATTAACGGCGTTGGCCGCGCCGACAATGATAAAGGCGGCAAAAAAGATGTATCCCCATCCCAGATTCAGAAACACGGTTTTAAAAAAGGGGATGGTTGTATTGCTGCTAAAATCCGGCTTGATGTACAAAACCACGCTTACAAACAGGGCAATGATAATTTCTCCGGACAGACGCACCTTGCCTGGAATCCCCTTGCTGTTGGATTTCACCAACTTTCGGTAATCGTCCATGAACCCGATGAGGCCGAAGGCGACGGTGACCATGACGGCAAGCCAGATATAATCAACGGTCAAATTTGCCCAAAGGAGGGTTGATATGACCACCGCAAAAATGATCAAAACCCCTCCCATTGTCGGTGTTCCCTCTTTGGCTAGGTGAGTTTCGGGCCCGTCTCCCCTGATGGTTTGACCGACTCTCAGAGACTGCAATTTTCGGATCAGCCATGGGCCGAAAACAAAACAAATGACTAAGGCGGTAATCGTCGCATAAATCGTCCGGAAAGTGATGTACCGAAAGACATTTAAAAAGGAATATTCGACGTGTAATGGGTATAGAAGATGGTAAATCAATTTAAGAACCCCTTTTCCAATCCAAAGACATTTACAATATCCTGGACAATTTCTTCCATTTTCATTCTTCTTGATCCCTTTACCAGTATCCAGTCGCCTTCTTTCAGAAACGACCTTAGACAGGCAGCAATTTCCAAAGAGGTTCGATTCACAAAGACTTGATTGCCGGACAATCCCCCTTTTAATGCCCCTGCTGCCGTGGCCTGGGAGAAGCCTCCCTTCAGAAAAACCATGTCTACCCCGGTGTCTGCCAGAAACATCCCGGTGGATTCATGTAAATCCATGGACTGCTCACCCAGTTCAAGCATATCCCCCAAAATCGCCACGCTTTTGTGTTCTTTCCTTAGGTCCTTTAGGGTTTTCAACGCCTCTTTCACGGATGCAGGATTGGCATTGTACGTATCGTCTATTAAAAAAGCCCCATTTTTTAGACGGGAAATCTCCATGCGCCCCGCTAGGGGATGAAACCGGGATAAACCTTGACAAATCGTTTCTTGATCTATGCCTAACACCCGGCAGGATGCTGCTGCGGCAAGGGCATTGTAAACGTTGTGCACCCCTATTGCCGGCAACTCCACTTCTTTTTCATGTTCTTCCATGATAAGATTAAAGTGAACCCCGTCACGGCCATTTCTAATATTACGCGCCGAAACATCGGCTTTGCTGGTGAGGCCGAAGGTAACCTTCTCTCCCTTCCAGCGCTTATCAAGGATTCGAACGGCGCCGTCATCCCAATTGATAATGGCCGTCCCCTTGCCTGCCATGATTAGGAAGAGGTCTCCCTTTTCCTGCTGTATAATGTCGAGGGATTTGAGCCCTTCCAGGTGGGCCGGGCCAATATTAGTGATAAGTCCAATGCTGGGCGCGGCGATTTCCGTAAGTCTTGCAATTTCCCCGCGGCGGTTTGTTCCCATCTCCAGTACAGCTGCGTTATGATTTTCGTTCATCATCAAAAGTGTTTTCGGCAATCCAATAAGATTATTTAGGCTGCTCTCTGTTTTAAGGATATTCTTTTTCATTTCCGCAATGCCGGCAATCATCTCTTTTGTTGTTGTTTTTCCTGAACTTCCCGTAATGGCTATTACGGAAACATCGAACTTCATCCGCCAGAAATGGGCAATATCTCCCAGCGCCTTCAGGGTATCAGCTACGGCAATGAATCTGAAATCTTCAGGTATTCTCCTTATTTTTGCCTTTTCCTCTTTTTGGATCAGCGCCCCCGAAGCCCCCCCTTTTAGGGCATGGGCAATAAAATCATGACCGTCATAATTTTCTCCCTTCAAAGGAATGAAAAGATTTCCTTTCTCTACACTCCTTGAATCTGTGGACAAGCCATAAAAAGGTTGTTCGCTCCGCCCTGAGATCAACGACCCTCCTGTGACCCTTAAAATCTCCTCAACAGAAAAGACCGGGAAGCCCATCTCCTTATTCAAGATGCTTTCCTCCGAAAGCGGCTTGTAAGTGCATCTCTTGCAGCCAGCCGGTCGTCAAAGCTTATTCGTTTGTTTCCGATGATCTGGTAATCTTCATGACCTTTTCCGGCGACAAGGATGATATCGAGGACATCGGCAACGGCAATCGCCTTGCTGATAGCTTCCATTCTATCAGGAAGAACCGAATAAACCTTTCCTTCCCCAGTTTTTCTCAATTCTTCAGGAGAAATCTTCTTTACGGTTTTTCTGTCAATTCCTGTTTCGATTTCTTTTATGATTTCCGTAGGATCTTCTGATCTCGGGTTGTCCGAAGTTAGGATGGTCAAATCGCTCCATGTCGTTGCCGCCTTTCCCATGAGGGGCCGCTTCAGACGGTCCCTGTCGCCACCGCAGCCGAATACGGTAATGATTTTGCCTTTTTTAAAATAGGACAAGTTTTGAAGCACCCGCCATAGGGCATCATCTGTATGCGCGTAATCCACAAAGACTTGTGGTTCTCCCGGATCATTGACCCTTTCCAAACGTCCCGGCACACTTTTCAAACCTTCAATTCCCTTCTTTATAAACTGCTGTGGAATATCTAAAGCAACAGCGGCGCCTACGGCAGCCAGTATGTTGTAAAGGTTGAACTTCCCGATCAGTGAAGAGGATATATCAAAGCGACCCTGCTGTTGTGTATGGATGGCGGCTTCGATGCCATCGAGATCGATTCTGAAAGGATCCGCTGTAATATCCCCTCTGCTTTCCACGCCATAGGTTAGGGGCTTCAATTTCCCTTCGCTTATAATTCTTTGGCCCCAGGGATCATCGGCATTCATAATCATCTTGTGCGGCAGCTCCTTCCCTTTATTAGGCAACACCTCATCGAAAAACCGTTTCTTCGCCTGAAAGTAATTTTCCATCGTGTGGTGGTAGTCCAAATGGTCATGAGAGAGATTAGTGAAGATCCCAATATCAAAAGCGCAGTCGTCAATCCTTTTTAGATCTACGGCATGCGACGAAATTTCGGCAGCCACGTGGGTGATTCCTTCATCCAACATTTCTCTTAGAATTTTCTGCATTTCGAATGATTCCGGGGTGGTGTTGGGGGCGGAAATTATTTTTCCATGAAACCGGTAATTAACGGTTCCCAGTAGGCCGACCGCAAATCCTGCGGCTGTTAAGATGGATTCCAATAGATAGGTTATGGTTGTTTTTCCGTTTGTTCCCAATACGCCTATCAGACACAAACGCGAAGATGGATCCCCATAGAAATTTTTGCCCAAAATCCCCAGTGTTCTGCGGCTGTTTTTTACACGGATAGCAGTGATTCCAAGGGGTGGATGGTATTCTTTTTCATGAACGATAATTTCCGCTCCCCGAGAAATAGCCTCATCAATGTAATCATGGCCGTCAGCCTTTAATCCCTCAATGGCTATGAATAGCGACCTTCTGCCACATTTTTTCGAATCATAGCAGACAGAAGAAACTTCGCCGGAAGCGCTCCCCAAGATATTAAGTATTTCAACATGTTCCATTAATTCTGATAACCGCACGATGACCTCTTGTCAGTATCCATCGCTGAAGGTTACGGTGCACAACTTATTGTTTTTTATGGGGGCGCCGGCTGGGGGATCCTGTGCTACGGCCCATCCGCTGCCGATTGCTTTTAGATCGATCATCCTGTGCTTTGCTTTCTTGAGTGCATCCCGGATGGTCATTCCCCTGAAATCAGGCATCATCTGCTCATCCAGGGCATCTGCCATGACTGTTGACTGAGGGATAAAATCATGGGCGGATACAAGATCAACTTTCATGGGATCATTGGCTTTTACTGCCACCGCCGCGGTTTTAGGTGTTTTACGAAGGTCTGTCTTAAAGCAGGTTAAGATTTGCTCTCCAATATTTTTGAAGATAGGAGCCGCAGCCAGCCCTCCCCACCTGTCTGTTTGGGGTTCGTCCAAGGATACTAAAATACACATTTGGGGATTATTGGCAGGGAAAAATCCCATGAATGATGTCCTTACCCTTGCGGAGGAATACACGCCGTGGATGGGATCGAATTTTTGCGAGGTGCCGGTTTTGCCGGCGACAAGAACATCTGTTATTCTTGCGTTTTTCCCCGTTCCATCGTCTTGCTCCACGACATCTGTCAGCATAGCGGTAAGTCTCTTCGCCGTTTCAGGAGAGACGACCTGCCTGATAACGGTTGGCTTAAAGGATTCTACTATATTCCCCTCTTGATTGACCAACGCCCGGACAACGAAAGGTTTCATCATAACACCATGGTTCGCGATGGCGGACAGCGCAGTGATGAGTTGGATAGCGGTTACGGAGATTCCCTGACCGAAGGCAATGGTGGCAGAATCGACTCTTGCCCAATCTTTGACGGGCCTGAGAAGCCCGGAGGCTTCACCGGGTAAATCGATGTCCGTTCTGGAGCCGAAACCAAATTTTTGAATATAGCAGTAAAATTTTTCTTTGCCGAGTTTCTCTGCAATTTTAACGGCGCCAATATTGCTGGAGTATTTGATAACATCGTGGACGGAAAGTGTCCCATGTTTTTTTCTTTGCGCTTCATGAATAACCCTGTTAGCGATTTTATAATTTCCATTTTCACAGAAAAACTTGTCTGTTTCTTTAACGACTCCTTCTTGAAGAGCCGCCGCAACCAAAAAGGGTTTGAATGTAGAGCCTGGGTCGAAACAATCGGTGATAGTTTTGATTCTGATTCTATCCGGTGAATATTTACAGAAGTTATTCGGATCAAAACTTGGTTCAATGGCCATGGCTAAGATTTCGCCTGTGCGGGGGTCCATGACAATGGCAAGGCCGCCTTTTGCTCCTTTTGCTTCCACTGCCTGTCGGAGTTGGGATTCAACCATATATTGGATGCGGCTGTCGATGGTCAAAACCAGGTGCTTGTAATCCTCGCCGCTGGCGAGATTTGTTTTTTCGATACGATAAAGCATTTTGCCCTTGGCGTCCCTGGAGTAGCTCAATTTCTGCTCAGCGCCCTTGACGTATTGTTCATATTTTAATTCCAATCCCCCAAGTCCTGTGGAATCCAGTCCGGCAAAACCAATGAGATGTCCCGCCATGTCGGCGTTGGGGTAAAAGCGTTTTGATTCCTTGATCAAAAACACCCCTTCCAAATTCATGGCTTTGATTATTTTCGCCTGATCAGGAGGAATTTTTCTCGCCAGCCAGCAGAAGCTGCCTGATTTAGAAAGATTCTTTAATGCCTCGTTTTTATCTATATGAAGAACATGGACGATTTTTTCCGCTACATAAGAGGGGTTACCGATCTTTGACGGATCCGCGCACACAGAATCTACCATGACGCTGACGGCCAGTTTTTCACCGTTTCTATCAAATAGAATCCCTCTTTCCGGCTGGAGGGATAAACTTTTGAAATGCTGCTTTTTAGCCAGCGTTTTTAATGCTTTTCCGGAAAGGACTTGAATCTGAAACGCTCTCGAAATAAGGGCAATAAATAAGACGAGAAAAAACGCCAATAAGGTGGCTATTCTGAATTTCAACCATTTTTTTGCTTCTGTCGTCATTTTAGCAATATAACCTGGTTTTCCTCAGGATAATCCATTTGCAGTTGATTTTTGGCAATGGCTGCAATCCGCTTGGGAGATTTCAGTGTTGCATATTCCAATTTCAACCGTTTTTGTTCCTCTATGAGTCGTTCTTTAATGCTGAGTTCCTCGGCAACCTGATATTCCAGCTCCGTCATGTAAGTATGGCTCCAGATATAGATAAGGGACACTGCCATAAGAACAAAGGTGATAAAAATCGGCGTAAAATATCTGAATTCCCCGAATACCTTATCCCCCTTCCCTTCAATGGCATCAGTTTTGATAGCTTCTTCCTCAACCGCCATGGTTATATCCTCTCCGCCGTCCGGAGCTTTGCGCTTCTTGCTCTCGGATTGTCTGCCAGCTCGATGCTTCCCGGGGTGATCGGTTTTTTGGTAATGACCTTCAACAATGGTTTTCTGTTACATCTGCAGAAGGGAATATCCGGAGGGCAGATACAACCCTTTTCCCATGACCGGAAGGTGTTTTTTACGATCCTGTCTTCCAGAGAATGAAACGAAATGATGCAGAAGCGACCTCGTTCGTTGAGTAGTTTGATGCCATCATTTATTGCATGATGGAGATTGGCCAACTCATTGTTGACGGCGATCCTGATGGCCTGGAAGGTTTTGGTGGCGGGATGTATTTTCTTGTGTCGAAATTGTGGCGGCACAGCCCGCACGACGATTTGCGCAAGTTCAGAAGTTGTTCTGATGGGAGCTTTTTCCCTTTCCTCCGAGATAGCCCTTGCAATTTTGCCGGCCATTGTTTCCTCGCCATAACCTCTGATGATTTTTTCTAGCTCCTGGACCGACAACGTATTAATGAGGTCATAAGCGTTTAACTTAGCGCTGCGATCCATCCGCATATCCAACGGCCCAGGCAAGGAAAAACTAAAACCCCTGTCGGCGTTTTCCAGTTGACGAGATGAAACCCCCAAATCCAGCACAATGCCGTCAACCCTGTTTATGTGGAGTTCTTTTAGCATTCGAGCAATATCCGCAAAGTTACCCTTGAGCAGCGTTTTTCTTTTACCAAATGGTTCCAACCGTCGCTTTGATTCAGCTAACGCTTCTTCATCAGCGTCGATTCCGATCAGTAAACCTGAAGGCAGTATTTTCCTCAGAATGGCCTCGGCATAACCACCTCCACCGAGCGTTCCATCCACATATATTCCCCCCGCTTTCGGGCAGAGAGCATCCACCGCTTCTCCAAGGAGAACAGGTATGTGGAAAGTATCCATTCCATAATCCTTTTTTAAATTCCAATATCTGCCATATATTCGCTGTAATCTTCCAAGTTGTCGCTTGTCTTTTTCATTTCCGCTTCAAATTGTTGACGGTTCCATATTTCGATAACCTTCAGCATGCCTGCAATGACAATATCTTTCTCGAGATGAGCATATTCCCTTAGATTTGGAGGAATAAGAATTCTTCCTTGGCTGTCAAAGGAACAATCGACGGCGCCGGACATAAAAAACCGTTGAAACCCCCGCACCTTGCTGTCTATGATCGATTTTTGCGCGACCTTATCTTCAATAACTTTCCACTCTTCGTAAGGAAACACCATAAGATAGCCGCTTAAATTTGTGATGACCATGTGATTATCGTATTTTTCCGCGAAAACCTCCCTGAGCTTGGCGGGGAAAATAATTCTTCCCTTGTCATCGATGGTGTGGTAATACTGCCCGCGAAAAACAGACATTTAAATGTCTCCTCCAGAAACCTCCACTTTCCTCCACTCGGCTTGACTATAAGGGCAGCTATGGCGCTTGTCAAGAAAAAAGTGACAAAAAATGACTATTTTTCCTTTTCGATTTGATATTTTAGGACGGCTTTATTATGTTCGAGGAAAGACGATGAAAATTGATGGGTGCCGTTATTATTGGAGACGAAATAGAGGTACGGCACAGAGGCCGGATTGATGGCAGCCTTGAGGGAATCTAGGCCGGGATTTCCTATGGGACCAGGCGGTAGGCCATCAACCAGGTAAGTGTTGTAGGGAGATTTTCTTTTTAGGTGACTTTTAGTTACCGATCCCTGAAAGTTTTCCATATCATAAACGGCTGTGGGGTCGCTCTGCAACCTCATCTTTTTTTCCAATCTGTTATGAAAGACCGCCGATACGAGCCTCTTTTCTTCAATGGTTCCCGCTTCCCTGCCGATGATCGAGGCTAGGGTGACGAATTGTAAAGCGCTCATCTTCATTTTTTCCGCCTGCTCAATCATTTCCGGGGTTACCATTTCCCAAAATCGATCCACCATCTTTTTGAGCATGTCTTTGGCATTCATGGAATGGTTAAATTTATAGGTGTCAGGGAACAAAAACCCCTCGGCCGTAGGGCCGGTTATCCCCATAGATGCGAGAAACGTTTGATCTGAAGCGGTATTGAGAAAATTATCTTTATCAACAAGCTTGCAGGAGGCCAAACGGGCCGCAACTTCTCTGAGGGTGGAGTCCTCAGGTATCCGAATTTCATAGTATTTAATTTCCCCCTTGACCAGTTTATCTAAAATGTCCCAAGGGGACATCAAGGTTGTAAGTTCATATTCTCCGGCCTTAATATGGCCTGCCTTGTTTGTTGAGATGGCCAGAATGTAGAAGAATAGCCTGTTTTTGATCAAACCGGAACCGTAAAGGCTATCGGTGATTTGGGAAAAACTGTATCCTTTCAAGATTTCAATGGTGTATGTTTTTTTATGTTGGCGATCGGCAGGACTGTAAATGAAATATAAAAAGAAATAGAGAAACAGAAAAACAAAAATAGCCGCTAGACCTGCAAGGATAATTTTTCTTTTATGTTGATTTGTTTTTTTCGACATAAAGTTTATGGAAAATATTATTTTCAGGTGTTTTTTCAGGTTTGACAGCGTCTAAATAACTTTGAAGAATGATTGCGGCGGCGATTCTATCTATGACCTTTCTTCTTTTGTTCCGGCGTGTCCCGGCATGAACGAGAATTTCTTCCGCATCCTTTGTAGTCAGGGTTTCATCCCATCGAATGACGGGAAGCGCAAAACGGCGTTCTAAATGTTGAATGAACCTGTTTACCTTTTCGCATTGGCGTCCCTCTGTTCCGTTGAGCTTTACGGGATAACCCACCACAATTTTTTCCACACTGTAGAACTTAATCTGATTGGCAATGGCTTCCAGATCAGATTCTTTGTTTTTTCTTGTGATGGTGGTTACAGCATGGGCCATAATTCCCAGCTCATCGCAGACGGCAACGCCGATCCGCTTGCTGCCGTAATCGAGACCGAGTATTCTCATAATATCCTGGAAGGGGAAAATTCCATACCAGATTTTGCTACCCCTTTTCAATAAAAATCTGGCGTCTCCGCTTACGCGCTAGACAAAACAAAGCCATACGTGCAAGAACGCGTTGCCGAGAAAGACAATGGTATTATATGGTATTATTAGGTAAAATATACTAAGAATAACATACTTCATATTGAGAAACCGATCAGAAAAGAGCGGCGAAGGGGTTATGAAAAACATTGTTTTGGGGACAGCTGGGCATGTGGATCATGGAAAGACTGCTCTTATTAAGGCCCTTACCGGCATAGATACGGACAGGCTAAAGGAGGAAAAGGAGCGAGGCATCACAATCGATTTGGGGTTTGCTTCCTTAACGCTTCCCAATGGGCAAAGCGTTGGTATCGTTGATGTACCGGGGCACGAGAAATTCATCAGAAACATGGTTTCCGGGGCTTCCGGAATTGATATGGTCGTAATGGTGATTGCGGCTGATGAGGGGATTATGCCCCAAACAAGAGAGCATCTGCATATTTGTTCATTTCTGGGAATCAAAACGGGAATTATCGCTCTTACGAAAATCGATTTAGTGGACAAACAATGGCTGGATGTTGTTGCAGATGACATCAAGGAGTTCGTTAAGGAAAGTTTTCTGGAAGGGGCGCCGGTTATTCCTGTGTCATCGCTTACAGGTGAAGGTTTGCCAGAATTTATGGAAGGGCTTGCTCAACTTGCTGCGCATATCGTAGAGGAGGCGGATACCGGTATTTTTCGATTGCCCATAGATCGGATATTCACCATGAAGGGTTTCGGAACGGTCGTTACGGGAACCTTGGTGTCCGGGCACGTCTGTGTGGGAGACGGGGTGGAAATCCTTCCCCTAAAAACAGCTGCAAAAGTAAGGGGAATTCAGGTTCATAATCGGGCTGTCGCTCGTGCGGAGGCGGGCCAGAGAACCGCCATCAACCTTCAGGGCGTTGAAAAATCGGTGATCGCAAGGGGAAATGTTTTGTCTATGTCTGGTATTTTTGAGCCCTCTTATCGCTTGGATATTTTTTTCGAATACTTACCTTATGGTGATAAAAAGTTAAAAAATAGAAGTCTGTTACGCTTTCACGCGGGAACCAGCGAGGCGATGGCCCGCTTGATACTTCAGAACCAGGAGGAGATGGAGCCCGGAGGGAAAGGATACGCTCAGGTTGTTTTGGAAACGCCGACCGTTGCGGAAGCTGGAGACCGGTTCGTGATAAGGAGTTATTCCCCTGTTACGACTATCGGCGGAGGTGTTGTGTTGGATCCATCTTCCAAAAAGCAAAAAAGATATTCTGAAAGCGCAACCCATGAAATGAGGCTTTTACACGGCGGCGCCGATGAGCAGAAGGCACAAACAATCATTGAGCGCTCTGGTCTCGCAGGCATTTCGCCTATACAACTTGTCATAAGGACGGGCATTCCTCGCCATAAGTTGGAGATGATTCTCGAAAAACTTATTTCGGAGAGAGAAGCAGTACTCCTCGATAGAGAAGATCACAGTGTTTTATCGAATTCAGCATATAGGGCTTTTCAGTGGAGAATCGTCGCGGAGGTTCAACATTACCACCAGAAATATCCACTTAGAGAAGGATTGCGCAAGGAGGAAATCAGAACGACGGTGGGGCAGTTTGCCGCCTCCAAACTGTTTAACAGGGCGCTAAAGGATCTTGAGAATGAAGGGGAACTTGTTATCAACAAAGAACATGTCCGCATGCCGTCCCATCAGGTTCAACTGCAGGGCGAGTTGGAAGAGCTAAAATCACAAATAATCCTTCTATATTCTAAAGCCGGTCTTACGCCGCCGTCCATGAAAGAAATCATGGAAAAGTTTGCCCAACACGGGCCTCAATGTTCGCATGTGATGAGCGTCATGATTAAAGAAGGTCTTCTGATTAAGGTCAACGAGGATTTATGCTTTCATGTTGAGGCAATACAAACCCTGCGTGAAAATTACAAAAAACTCCTTCTCAGAGAAGGCAAAGCGACGCCGGCGAGCTTTAAGGAGTTAACAGGTCTTTCGCGAAAGTTCATCATTCCGTTGATG
This sequence comes from Syntrophaceae bacterium UBA4767, assembly GCA_002403385.1. GTDB lineage: Bacteria > Desulfobacterota > Syntrophia > Syntrophales > UBA4767 > UBA4767. The sequence continues at coordinate 73,316 of DHHR01000039.1, forward strand.
GAGTATTTCGATATGACGAAGCTAACTGTGCGGGCAGGCGAGCATCGCATTCTGAGGGAAAGGACTGCCAAGCAAGGTGAAGCGTGAGGGGCATAGAGATGTCTGATAAAAAATCAGCGGGAACGGAGGATTTTAACATCCGAACGTTCGATGGACATTCCCTTATAGAAACAGAGGCCAAGATTATAAAGGAGATTCCCTTGGAGATTTTTCTGAACGACAAACCGGTGGCGACCATCGCCTGTACGGGAAATCATGTGGATGAACTCGCAGTGGGATTTTTGCGCTCCGAAGGGTTTATCAGTGGTTCAGAGGATATTGAACGTATCCATATTGCCGGCGATACAAACAGTATATACATCTATGCCCGGCCAACTCTTAACCCCCTTGCCTGTGAACGCAAAGATAGCGCAGTTATTGCCTTCAGCGGGGCCAGGGGAACAAAATCACTCAGGGACCGCGTATTTAAAAAAATGCAAGATGATAGTTTGATAATCTCTTCTCAGAAGGTTTTCTTTCTTATGGAACGTCTTTTGTCTTTGGCCTGGCTACACGATACAACCGGGGGCACACATTGCAGCGCCCTGGCGGATAGTAAGGATGTGATCGTCTCCAGAGAGGATATTGGCAGACACAACACAATCGATATGATCGGCGGATACGCCCTTCTGAATAGTATCGATTGTTCCGACAAAGTCATTGTCCGCACGGGGCGGGTTTCCTCGGAAATTGTTTGTAAGGTTTGGAATCTGGGCATTCCCCTCATGATTTCCATTTCCGTCCCTACTTCTCTGGCCGTTGAGCTAGCCGAAGAAGCAGGAATGACCCTTATCGGCGCAGTGAGGGGCGGCAGGATGAATATATATTCTCATAGCAAAAGGGTGATATGAAAAATGAAAAATATCTACGTAAAGGATATAAAAGCAGGGGAAAAGGTCAGGGATACCTTCCTCGTGGCGGATAAAACTCTCGCTTTCTCTCGGAAAGGCGCTTCCTATCTGAATCTGGCGCTCAAGGATAAAACGGGAGAAGTGGAGGGGAAAATCTGGGATAAGGCGATGGAGTGGGATAAGGTTTTCAAAAAAGGGGACATCATTTACATTGATGCCAGGGGAATCAGCTACAGAAACGCCATTCAGTTGACCGTCCTGGAGGTAAGCAAAGTTGAGGAACAGGAAATTAACCCAGCCGACTACTTTCCTGCCGTCGAGGGTAATATTGAGGCAATGTTTGAATCGCTGGTGGCTTTTGTCGAGCAGATCGAAACGCCTCCGCTTAGGGCCTTACTGCAGGCATTTTTTGCGGATGACGCCATTGTAACGCGCTTTAAAAAAGCGCCTGCAGCAAAAGGGTTTCATCACGTTTGTATCGGCGGACTCTTAGAGCACACCCTCTCTGTGACGCGGCTGCTCGATTTGACAACCAAACACTATGAAGGCATCAATAGGGACCTTCTTTTAACAGGCGGCATTCTTCATGATATAGGAAAAATTCATGAATTTTCCTACGATCGGTTGGTGGATTACACGGATCAAGGAAGGTTGATCGGGCACATTGTAATGGGAGTAGAAATGCTCAATGCGAAGGCGGCCACCATAGAAAACTTTCCCGAACAGACAGCTATGGAACTTAGGCATTTGATATTAAGCCACCACGGAACGCTGGAGTTTGGTTCCCCAAAGCGCCCCAAGACTTTGGAGGCATTGATCGTCCATTATATTGATGACCTCGATGCCAAGGTCAATGCCTTTCAGAAATTTATTCAGAGCTCCCAAGATGATGAATCCGACTGGACTCCTTTCCACCGCCTGTTTGAACGGTACATTTACAAGGGAAAGCAAGAATATACTTAAGGCGATTAAACCTTTCCAAGAGGCGAGCATTAGACCGCCGCGATAGTGGATGGCGGTAAATTTTCTCCGGCAACCCGAGAGCCTCAGAAATGACCCGGACAGATGTGAAGATGGCTCTCTGCAAGAGGTATTTTGCCCCGCCTTGTTTGACCAATTTGCCGAAAACCTCCTTCACCGACGGTTGAAGGAATTTCCCTGATTTGTTGGTTGATGAATTTTTAGTGAGCCCGTCGCTGTAATCGGGGACGAAGGCTGCAAGATGTCACTGTCCGGTCAAGGTGGGCGGGAAGGCGCGGCGTGGCAGGGTGATCCGAGAGCCAGAAGACCTGCCTGAAGCTTACTGCACAACACAGCCCTCGAGGAACGGGGTTTTTGCAGCGCAAGAATCTGAGGATAAAAAGGGAAATCCCCGAATCGATTAAATCGGTTCGGGGATTTTTTTGGTATTGTTTAAACGTTCTTTACGCTGGGGAAAGGAAGATTTAAGCGGAGTTTACATTGAGAGGGTCATTACTATGGTTGAATTGACAGGTGATATAGCTTCGGCTGCGCGGTTGATAACCATGATTGAAAATAACAGGGAGGATGCGGCTAGCATTGTAAGGGCGATTTTCCCTCACACGGGCAAGGCATATCTTGTAGGTGTCACCGGTTCCCCGGGAGCGGGGAAAAGCACCCTGATTTCTGAGATGATTCGTGTCTTCAGGGATAGAGGGAAAACAGTAGGTGTTATAGCGGTTGATGCCACCAGCCCCTTTAGCGGCGGCGCCGTGCTTGGCGATCGGATCAGGATGCAGAAGTATGAAAGCGAGGGCGTTTTTATCCGCAGCATGGCCACGAGAGGAAATCTGGGCGGATTGTCAAAGGCGACCAGGGATGCGTCTTATGTTATGGATGCTATGGGCATGAATATAATAATTGTGGAGACGGTCGGCGTGGGACAGGTTGAACTGGAAATCGCCCGGACGGCGTATTCCACAGTGGTGGTGTTGGCTCCCGGAATGGGGGACAGCATTCAGGCAATGAAGGCCGGGATTATGGAGCTGGGGGATATCTTTGTGGTAAACAAGGCGGATCGCGAGGGGACTGACGATACCTTCTTTCGCAGATAGGGGGGAGAGGAAAATTTTATAAAAGAGAGGAGGATGTGAAGATGTTGTATAGCAAAGAGGAACTGGACAAAATAAGAGAGGCAAAAAAGAAGTGGGAAGAGTGTCCCCTCAAAAAACGTTGGGACGTCTTGATTTAGAGGAAAGCCCTACTAACCCCCATGCCCGGGGCGGGCACAACGAAGGATGAAAATATTGAAGTTGAGATAAAGTTTTGAGTCACGGTCATCTCCTGATAGGAGAATTTCGACAAAAACTTTTAAACAGGAGGAAGACCATGACTCGGAG
>DHHR01000024.1 GCA_002403385.1 Syntrophaceae bacterium UBA4767
GCGCGCAGGAGTTCATGCTCCGGATTGAGAATATCCGAAAAATAGGTCTCGAACATATGAAGCTGCCTTTCTGGAATATGTGCTTTCATTTCAAATGCTTATAGCGCTATTTCCAAGAAAAAACAACCTCAAATCCGCAATTATCTTCAATTTTCAAAGAACAAACTCAATGTTTTCGCGGCTTACAAGCCGCATTTTTCAGGACGGACCAAGTACATAAACCAGTTTCAACTTTTTCACGAAAGAACCATTATTTTTTGAATTTTAAATTCAAAAAAAGAAAAACCACGTGCATAATTTGTTGTTAATAATGACAAAATCGCAAAAAGTCAGAATTCGCGGGTTTTGTCATGCTGAGCCCTTCGGCTGGCTCAGGACAGGCTCTGTCGAACCATGACGTAATATCAATTATTTATGTTCACCCTTCGACCCTTCGGTAAACTCAGGACAAACAGCTCAGGGTGACAATTGGGACTTTTTACGAGTCCATCAGTATTAGCATAAATAAAAGTTCTCATCCTTAAGAACAATACAGGAAACTAATTCAAAATGACTACTATCGGCGGAAGTTCGGATATACTTCCAAAGATGGTGGTATAGGCGAACCGGTTCGGATATTCCACTTCTGGCTGCCAGTGATTTGCTTTTTATCCCCCCTTCCTATAAAAAGATGACAGGTGGCTTACTTTAAGTAAAAAAAGTACCTGGCAATGAGGGAAACAATAATCAAAACAACGGCCACGAAAATAAACACGTTTTTTTTGGGGTAGGATCTTGAGCCAACCACCACATAACCGCAATGGGGGCAGATGGTCAGTTTCGAAGTAATCGTTTTCTGGCAGTTCGGGCAGAAAAGAACATTTTCCGTGGCGTCGGCTCGCCTTTCTACACCTTTTTTTATCTCCGCATGAACATCATACTGCCAGTTGCAATCCTCGGTGGGACACTTTCCTTGCAAGGGCATGCTATCAGTCCAGACAAAACTTTTGGAACACTTTGGGCATTGAATCTTCTGCATAAGAAACCTCCCTAAATTCCTCATGAATTTTTAGAAATACCTCTTAAACTATCCCTTTATTTTAAGTCGGCCTGATGTGGCAACGTAAAACGAGAGATGAGCACTACAACCCCACGGAAATTTCAAGATAGAATAAACTCCCCATGTATCTTCTGCCTTAAATATTTCGTTTAATCCCACTGAATGTTTCTTTCAAAAATCTCTTGAATTAAATGCTTCTTTCCTTAGCACGACAGATTCCTCGTTCCTCAAAAAGTCTTTATAATCAAGATGATGCAAATTTTACCTGACGTTTTTTAAAGCTGGCATACTTATTTCATTATCATAGGGCAACGGGGGGAATTGAACCCCTATAAATAAAAGGAGGTTATAAGCCATGAAAAAGTTAATACAAACGTTATTATTGGCCATGTTTGTTGTGCTCACGACGGCCTCGTTCGGCTATGCGGAATTTATTACAACCGGTTTAGCTAATTTTCCTTATTTCCATCTCGGGTGCCTGATTATTGGTGGGCTAATCATCGTTTCGTTAAAGCATAAGTATGCCCAGATATATCTCAGTGAAGCTATTGGTTCTTTTGCGCTTTATGTGGTTTTGGTCGCGCTCTTTACTTCTCCCGTCGTGGACACTTTAAAAACACTTGTTGGCTGATATTAGAGTACGCCCCGCTTCAACCAAAGCGGGGCGTGTCTTCTTTTATTACAATATCTTACGTAAAATCATCACCTTCCCCTTTACGAATTTTGGAATAGACACTGAAAGAACCTCTGCTTTTTTTGAGAAACGTATATGGTCCCGTCGTAATCAATGATGAGCTTTCCTTCCAGGTGATCCAGTTCATGCTGGACGATGCGCGCCAGAAAATCCGTGTAACGCTTATTCACTTTTTGTCCTTGGGCGTTATAACCGCGAACCTTGATTTCGCCAAAACGTTCAATTTCAACCTGAATATCAGGACAAGACAAGCACCCTTCCGCCATGATTACCTTTTCACCACGCGCCTGTGTAATGCGGGGATTGACCAAAACGCCGCAATCTGATTCACTTTTTGTCCATTTATCTTTGTCATCAAATCCCTTATTCCGGAAAACAACAATGCGTTTAGTCAAGCCTATCTGGGGCGCGGCAAGACCCAAGGCATCATCCCTCGCTAAAAAAGCCTCTAAAAGGGCGGCGATGTCTTTTTCCCCTTCCTCATCCAGAGGAATAGTTACATCCTTACATGATGCCCTTAGAATTTCTGCCGCTTTTTCGTCAAGTTTGTCCCCCTTCCATAAAGTTAATATTTTTGTGTCAGACATTAACAACCCCTTTTCATGTTTTTTGTTATATAACATTTACCCGCTCTTATTTCAAGGGCACCCCTTAAATATCCTTGATAAATTAAGAGAGGTTTGTTAGCGTTCGGCATTGAATAACCACCAGAAACAAAAGGGGAAGTTTCGTTGATTGATTATATTATCACCAAGAAGGCCCGGCGGGAATTTTCCCAAACAATGCAATTCAGAAGTCCCGAAAACAAATCGCGCATCCCTCAAGTCAACGGCGCAAAACCACATCTGCTCTACCTTCACATCCCCTTTTGCGAAAAACTCTGTCCCTACTGCTCCTTCAACCGGGTTCTATTCGATGAGACTTTATGCCGCGCTTACTTTAGCGCCCTAAGAAAAGAAATCGAGCTTTATAAAGAAACAGGACATCAGTTCAGCGGTCTGTATGTGGGGGGCGGCACCCCGACGGTTCTGATCGACGAACTGGAAGAAACCATATCCCTTGCGAAGCGCTGTTTCCAGATCGGCAAGATTTCCGTAGAAACCAACCCCAACCACCTAACGGATCAAAATATCGCAATTCTGAAACGCGCTGGGGTGAATAGACTTTCCGTAGGTTTGCAGAGCTTCGATGACGGGCTTTTAAAAGGCATGGAGCGCTATGACAAATACGGAAGCGGGAAAGAAATTGCCCTGCGCATGAAAGAAATGCTAGGCCAGTTCGATACCCTCAATGCGGACATGATATTTAATTTCCCGTCCCAGGATATGAACATGCTCACCCGCGATCTGGACATTCTTATGAATATGGGGGTGGATCAGATTACCTATTACCCCCTCATGGTTTCCGATTCCACGCGGCAGGCGATCGCAAAAACCATGGGGAACGTAAGTTACCGCAAGGAAAGGACATTTTATCGCCAGATCGTCAACCGCCTTGTTCCTGCCTATCACTTTTCCTCTGCCTGGTGCTTTTCGAAAAAGGAATCCATCATTGATGAATACATCGTTGATTATGATGAATATGCCGGGCTAGGGAGCGGCTCCATCGGTTATCTGGAGGGAACCTGCTACGCAAACGCTTTTGACATCAAAAAATATATCGAACAGGTCTCAAAAGGCAACCTTCCCCTTATGGCCTCCCGCACTTTTTCCTTAAAAGATCAAATCCGCTACGATTTTCTAATGAAACTATTCGGTATGAAACTGGAGCTGCCGGCAATGGAAGAAAAATACGGAAGAGCGTTGTATCGCCATTTATGGGTTGATATGGTCGCTTTTATCCTGGCCGGCCGCTTACGTTACCGTGTACCCTACCTTCACCTGACAAACAGGGGGTGTTATTCCTGGGTTGTCATGATGCGTGAATTTTTTATTTCGGTAAATAATTTCCGCGACTTTTGCCGGGCGCAGGCCGCCGGCAATGTGGGATCCTCATGAAAAAAAATCCGCTGAATAAAACCCATTTTCTCATCGTTGTCGCGTGCATCTTTTTTCTTTTCAGCGCCGCACGGGGTAAGGCATCGGATTTATCCCCATTAAAAATTCAAGGCCCCCTGGCTTTCTGCGGTGAAACTGTGCCATTGGACGATCCCGAAATTTATGAAAGACTGGAATATGAACTGCTCCTTTCTGCCTGTAACGAATCACAGGTGATCTTTTGGATAAAAAGGTCGGGCCGTTACATGATTTATATCGAAGAAATTCTTAAGAAAAACAATCTGCCTGATGATCTTAAATACATGGTCATCATCGAAAGTTCCCTGCTGCCCCATGCGGGATCATCAAAGGGCGCGGTGGGATTCTGGCAGTTTATAAAGGAAACTGGTTTCCGCTACGGCATGACCATCAACTCCGCTATCGATGATCGCCGAAATATTTTCATCTCCACCCAGGCGGCTGCCGATTATCTGAGAGATCTTTACAAAATGTTTAACTCCTGGACGCTCGCCGCGGCGGCCTATAACATGGGGGAAACCGGTCTTCAGTCGGAAATGATCCTCCAGAGAATTACCGATTACTATAAACTTTATCTGCCCCTTGAAACGCAAAGGTACGTCTTCAGGATCATTGCCGCAAAACTCATCCTCTCCGATCCTCAGAAATACGGCTTCAAGCTAACCAAGGATGATTTATATCCCCCCCTGCAATTCGATCGCGTTGAACTGACATGTTCTCAGGATACCCCCATTGGCGTGATCGCCCAGGCGGCAAACACCTATTTTAAGGTTATCAAGGATATGAATCCTCAAATTCGGGGATACTATTTATGTAAGGGAACTCATACTATCTTGGTTCCTAAAGGGTCAGGCAAAGACTTCCCCGCCCGGTTTGACCGATTTCTCAACCAGTGGCTTTCGGAGAGCGAGCAAAATATCTACGAGGTGCAGCAGGGCGATACCCTTTCTTCCATTGCGGCGCGTTTCCATATTACAGCAGCATCCCTGCGCGTCTGGAACCGCCTCGGCGGAAACAATCTACGCCCCGGAGATCGCCTGATCATCTACCCCGTCAAGCCTCTAACCGAACAATAAGGAATAACCCATGGATGAAAACAAAAAGACCTTGCTGAAAAACCTCCCCAAAATCGACAGTGTCATGCTCCTTTTGGAAAAGAAAAGCGCCTTCGCGAGAGCCCCGAAGGATGTTGTAAAAACTCTGTGCCGATACCTTGTCTCGGATTTGAGGGATGCCATACTGGAAGGTGCGCACAATAATTTTCGCCTTCCCACGGAGACGCAGGTTGCCGAGGAGGTTCTGCAACTTATTGAAGGCCTTCACCACCGCCGGTTACGCAAGGTCGTTAACGCGACGGGCATAATAATCCATACCAACCTGGGAAGAGCCCCTCTGTCCGAAGATGCTTTGCATCAGGTGATGGAAGTGGCGGAAGGTTATTCAAGCCTCGAGTTTGATCTGGAAAAAGGCCAGCGGGGGCTTCGTTATGACCATGTTCGGGATATCCTTTGTCTGCTGTCCGGAGCAGAAGACGCTCTGGTGGTAAACAACAATGCCGCCGCCGTGCTGCTGACGTTGAACACGCTGTCCGAAGGGAAAGAAGGCATTGTTTCCAGAGGGGAACTGGTCGAAATCGGGGGGGAATTTCGCATACCGGATATTATAGCCAAAAGCGGCGCCCTGCTTAGAGAGGTGGGAACCACCAACCGGACGCGGCTGGCGGATTATGCTGATGCTATCGGCCCCGCCACCGGCGTTATCCTGAAGGTACATACGAGCAACTTCAGGATCATGGGTTTCACGGAGGAAGTGGAACTTTCCGCCCTGGTAGCCCTGGGCAAAAAACACGGCATACCGGTAATGGACGATCTGGGCAGCGGCTGTTGCATCGAACTCGATCGTTACGGTCTTGGAAAAGAACCGACTGTTCAGGACGCCGTCGCTTGCGGTGTGGATGTGGTCACCTTCAGCGGGGACAAACTTCTCGGCGGGCCCCAGGCCGGCATTATCCTGGGCAAAAAAGACATCCTCGCAAAGATCAAGAAAAACCCTCTAACGAGAGCGTTGAGAATAGACAAACTGACATTGGCTGCCCTGGAAGAAACCATGAAGCAATATTTGGATCCCGAAGGCGCGGTGGCGCATCTGCCCGTTTTAAAATCCCTGACGGAGCCTCTGGCCGACATTCAGAAACGGGCAAAAAAACTTTTAACCCTTCTGCAAAAAATCAGCAACCGTAAAACACTATCTTTCTCCATAAAAAAAGGCGCTTCCATGGCCGGCGGCGGAGCGCTGCCCACCCAGGAAATTCCAACGGCGCTTATCAGCGTCCGATCCGCCCATCTTACCCCCAACCAACTGGAAGAGCATTTGAGACATCTGGAAGTGCCTATTATTGCCAGGATTGCCGATGACGGACTCCTCCTTGATCTGCGAACGATTACGGAAGAAGAATTCGCATATATAAAGGAAGGGTTTATGAAACTTGGTCACTAATTTTTCCTTAAATAGTGGGTGAAATTGCACAAAGACTGTAGTAGTATCTTTATAAATTTTAATTTTATAGTAAACGACACAAATAGTTACCCTTTGACCGGCTCAGGATGACATGTCGAGACCTTTGAAAAACGGCCCCTCACGTCATTCCGACGCGTCACCCCGATGAAAATCGGGGCGGAATCTATAACGGCTTGAAAACGCTGGATTCCCCCGTATCGAGTACGGGGCAGGCTCAAGTCAAGCACGGAATGACGGCAAGGCGATTTAATCACAAATTCAAAGGTCTCACGTCATGGTGAGCCCTTCGGTAAACTCGGGACAGGCTTTGTCGAAGCACAAACCATGACAACTTTAAAAAGTCGTTCACTAAGAAGCTTAAAAAAGGAGGGGAGAAATGGCAAGTGAGGAAAAGAAAAAACAGGAAGGATTGCTCGCACAAAGGATCCAACAGCTAAGAGAAGTCAAAGAAAGGATAAGGCAGGGTGGTGGACCGGAAAAATGGGAAAAGCAGAAAAAAATTGGCAAACAGATGAATGCTCGCCAGAGAGTGGAATATCTGTTGGATAAGGGGAGCTTCAAGGAATTTGGCATGCTCTTCAGCCACCTTGATGGCTTATCAGCGGAAGGATGCATAGCGGGCCAGGGCACGGTCAATGGAAGGCCGATCTGCATATTTTCACAGGATGCAACCATCAAAGGCGGAACGGTCGGCTCCGTTCACCAATTCAAGCAAGCTCACACGATCGAGCGAGCCACAGAGATGAGAGTCCCTCTCGTTACGCTGAATGATTCGCCAGGCGCCAGGGTGCCCAAAGCTGGAGAGTCTAAGACGGCCATAGGCATAGAGTTTCCGAGTGGCGGATGCACCTTTGGCGATCACGTGCATGCCTCGGGGATTATCCCCCAGATAGCTGTAATAATGGGCACCTGCGCCGGGATGGCTGTCTATAATCCGGCTCTCACCGACTTTATATTCATGGTAGATAAGAGCAGCCAAATGTTTATAACCGGCCCTGCCATGGTCAAACTGACACTGGGCGAGGATGTTACGGCCGAGCAACTTGGCGGCGCAGAAATCCACTGCAAGATTAGCGGCTGCGCTCACGGGAGATGGCCCACTGAGGCCGAGACGCTGGATAAGGTAAGAGAACTTTTGGGATTGCTGCCAAGCAATTATGAGGAGAGGCCGCCGCGTGTGGAGCCGCCCGATGATCTTGATCGTTATGATGACGAGATTGGCGCTCTTGTGCCTGAAAATCCAATGAGGGCCTTTGATGTGCGGAGGGTAATCAGGCGATTGTCGGACAATGGATACTTTTTCGAGATTCAGCCCGAATTTGCAGGTGAGATGGTGGTTGGATTCGGGCGCATGGATGGAGAAGTTGTAGGATTTGTGGCCAACAATTCGATGGTGCGGGCGGGCTCTCTTACTGTGGACAGTTCGGATAAGCAGACCAGATTTATGAGGTTCTGTGACTGCTTCAATATCCCGATGATCGTGCTCGTTGACACCTCGGCATATATGCCAGGCACATATCAGGAACATGCAGGGATAATCAGGCATGGGGCCAAGGTCTTATATGCCTTGAATGAGTGCACCGTTCCCCGGATAGCTGTCATCATCAGAAAGGCTTATGGAGGAGGCAATCTCGGGATGGGCACTTTCCTGGAGTTTGGGACTGACTGGATCTATATGTGGCCGACGGCTGAGCTTGGTGTTCTGGGCGCCGAGCAATCGGTAAGGCTTTTCTATGGGAAAGAAATTATGACTTCTGACGATCCGGAGAAGATGATGGCCGAAAAGTTGCAGCTATACAGGGCAACATATGCAAATCCTATCTGGGAATCCAATGCGAACTGGTATCTGGAGGATGTAATTGAACCCGGGGAGACCAGACGCATACTGATAAAGGACTTGAGATTTTTGAAAACCAAGAATAAGAAACAGCTACCCAGAAAGCACGGAAATATTCCCATGTAGCCGCGGTTATCCGCAATCAGCGCTGCTCCGCTGTGCGGAGCAGCAAGGCTTTTATCGGAAGACTTGCAGGACGGGCAATCCATTGAATATCTTGCCCGTAATCGGAAATTCCCTTGTGCTAGAGAGTGTACAAGCAAGAATTCATGACCCAAATCCCATTATCAGACCCCGCCAAAAGCAAATTCATCGTAAGTTTGGACGAAAACCGCCTGAGGCATCTGAAGGCCCCATTATCTGCCGTATCGCCGATGATGAATTGCCCCTTGATTCAAAAACGATTTCGGAAAGAGAATTTGCATATATAATGGAGACGCTTGCTTCATGTTAAAAACATACATGAAAAAAATATGTGAGATCACCAGCAGAGGCGATGCCACGGAGCAGAGTTACTATTCCACCCTCGAAGAGCTATTGAAGAGTTACGCCGAATCTACCGGCAAGAAAAATATCGCCACGACAACCATTCCAAAAACAACGGAGGCGGGCAATCCTGACTTCAGGGTCTGGGACGGCAAGCGATCCATAGTTGGATACATTGAAGCTAAAGCCCCCACTATCGATCATCTGGATCAAATAGAAACAACCGATCAGCTTAAGCGTTACCTTCATACATTCCCGAATCTGATTCTTACTAATTTTTTTGAATTCAGACTTTATCGGCATGGCGCCCTGATTGACAAGGCGCTAATTGGCAGACCGTTTATAGCACAGAAACTGAAGACGGCGCCCCCTGTCGAGAAAGAACATGAATTTTCCCAGTTGCTTGAAAAATACTTTTCCTTTTCCTTGCCCCGGATTTACGACGCGAAAAACCTGGCCATCGAACTGGCGAAAAGAACACGCTTCTTGAGAGACGAGGTCGTTGCCGAAGAACTAAAAAGCGGAAAGCAAAAACATATTTCAGGATTCTACGAGGCATTCACAAAATATCTAATTCCATCATTGACGCATGAAGAGTTCGCCGATTTGTATTCCCAGACGGTTACCTATGGTCTATTCGCTGCCTGCACACGGGCGGAAAATGGCTTTAATCGGAAGCTAGCATATACTTATATCCCGCACACCATCGGTATTCTAAAAGATGTATTCAAATTTATTTCACTGGAAGAACCTCCCCAGCAAATGGAGTGGATTATTGACGATATATCCGAAGTCCTGGCTGTAACGGATGTTAATCGGATTCTTCACCAATATTTTCACAAGGGAAAAGGCAAAGACCCCATCATTCACTTCTACGAAACATTTCTTGCCGAATACGATCCTCAAACAAGAGAAAAACGGGGTGTCTATTATACGCCCGAGGCCGTGGTCTCTTACATTGTTCATTCCCTGCACCATCTTCTGAAAGACCGTGTTGGCAAGCCGGAAGGCCTCGCCAGCCCGTCGGTTACCCTGTTAGATCCCGCCGCCGGAACGCTTACCTTTCTGGCAGAAGCCGCCAAACAGGCCGTCGAGGAGTTTACTTCAAGCTTTGGCAAAGGCGCAAAAGACAACCTTATTAAAGAGCATATCCTGAAAAACTTCTACGCCTTTGAGCTGATGATGGCGCCGTACGCCATCGGTCACTTAAAGATGTCTTTCCTTTTAGAAGAGCTGGGTTACAAATTAAGAAAGGATGACCGCTTCAAGCTCTATCTCACCAATACTCTGGAAATGGAAGAGGTTCCCCAGAGCAATTTTCCCTTCGTTGTTTCCCTTTCCGAAGAGTCCCGTCTGGCCGGAAAGGTCAAAAAGGAACAGCCTATTTTAGTTATCTTAGGCAATCCTCCGTATTCAGGTCATTCTGCTAATGTGGGTGAATGGATATCTCAAGAAATCAAAGCATACTACCAGGTTGACGGGAAACCGCTGGGAGAAAAGAACCCCAAGTGGCTGCAGGATGATTATGTCAAGTTTATCCGTTTTGCCCAATGGAAGATTGATCAGGCCGGCGAAGGGGTTTTAGGCTTTATTACCAATCACAGTTACCTTGATAACCCCACCTTCCGGGGGATGCGACAGTCCTTAATGCAAAGCTTTGATGAGATTTATATCCTCGATCTTCACGGCAACAGCCTGAAAAAAGAGAAATGCCCGGACGGCTCCAAGGATGAAAATGTCTTTGACATCCGGCAAGGAGTGGCGATTGCACTTTTTATAAAAATGAAAAGAAAAAAGAAAGAGTGCAGGGTTAATCATTCGGAAATCTGGGGTTTGAGAGAAAAGAAATATGATTGGCTTTTAAAAAATAATATCAAAACAACCAAATGGCAGAGGTTATCTCCAAAATCTGAATCTTACTTTTTTGTTCCCAGAGATGAAAAGCTGTTGAAAGTGTATGAAACCTATTTGAAAATAACGGATATCTTCCCGGTTAATAGTGTTGGGATAGTCACTGCCAGGGATAGCTTAACGATAAAGTGGTCAAAGGAGGAGGTCTGGAATACCGTATTGAATTTTTCAAAAATGGATGCTGAAATGGCGCGCTCAGCGTATGGCCTGGGAAAGGATGCGAGGGATTGGAAAGTTGAATTAGCCCAAAACGATTTAAGTGAGTTAGATAAAAACAAAATAACTTCAATCCTTTATCGGCCCTTTGACAAACGGTACACTTATTATACGGGTAAATCTCGCGGGTTTCTTTGTATGCCGCGGCCTGAAGTCATGCGTCATATGCTCAAGGAGAATTTGGGACTAATAACTGTCCGACAGGTGGCAGAAGGTATTTTTAATCATACAATTGTAACCAATAGTATTATTGAGAGTCGTATAACACTGAGCAATAAGGGTATAGCATATCTTTTCCCTCTCTATCTTTATCCAGAAAAAAACAATCCCGGAAAACGATCTGCCGGTGGTCTGATGATGCTTTTTGAGCCAAAGAAAGATTATGAAGTAAAGAAGCCAAACATCTCTTCAGCGCTCATAGAACAGTTAGCAAAGAATTTTAAGAAGGCGCCTTCACCAGAACAGATATTCTATTACATTTACGCTGTTCTTTATGCAAACACTTACCGGACAAAATACGCTGAGTTCCTGAAAACGGACTTCCCCAGGGTGCCCTTTACAAAGGACCATGAGTTGTTCTGTAAGATGGGCGGATACGGGAAGCAGTTGGTTGATCTCCATTTGCTTGAATCGAAAGAACTTGATTCATCGGTTGCCAAATTCCAGGGGGCAAGTCAAGACGCGCTTAAGGAAATAAGCTACGATGAGCCAAGCGAACGCGTTTATATCAACGAGGTCCAGTATTTTGAAGGCATCGTCAAAGAGGTTTGGAAATACCAGATCGGCGGATACCAAGTTTGCAGCAAATGGCTAAAAGACCGGAAAGATAGAATCCTGTCTCTGGATGAAATCAAAACGTACTGCAAAATCGTAACCGCCCTTCAAAAAACCATCAAAATCCAGAATGACATTGACGAGCTTTATCCGGCCATAGAAGAGAATCCGCCCTTGTATCCGTGAATAAATACTTCGTTACTGAAGGAACCACAGCATATGCCAAAATATAAAGACAAACAAAGGCTTGTAAAATACATCGCAAAGCATGGTTCTGTCGATGCGCTAAGTGAGTATCTAATATTAACAAAATCATAAAAAGTCAAAATTCGCGGGTTTTGTCATGGTGAGCCCTTCGGCTGGCTCAGGGTGACAATTGGGACTTATTATGCAAATAAACCATGCACTAAGCCACCATTGGCAGTTTTTTTATGTCCACTTCGTAGCCTAAGGCATTGATTCTCGATGTTAATC
>DHHR01000033.1 GCA_002403385.1 Syntrophaceae bacterium UBA4767
ATTTCCGGGGTGTCGAGAAGATGGCCACGGCTTTTTTTAAAATATCCCGCTCCATTAATGCTTCCGCTAACTCTTTCTTTAGAAACTGATTCTCTTTCTCCAATGGCGTCATCCCAGTAGAATCAGGCTCCTTCCCATATGCTCTCTTCCATAAATACAAGGAATTGTCACTCACACCTAAATCTTTTGCTATCGCCGGAACACTTTTACCGCCGGCAAAAACCAGCCGAACGGCCTCTCGCTTAAACGCTTCATCATATCGGCTACCATTATTACCACGCATATCACTACCCCCTATTGTCTTATCCTATAATTACTGATATTACGTGTCCACTATTTTGGGGTAAGTCTACAGCCCTCCTCGCGTTGGCTCTATCTCTTTATTTACTACTACCCGCTTCTTCTCATCGATCCCATGAATAACAAAACTCTTGCTGCTGATATCCATTCCAATGTAAATCATAACTGCCCCCTTTCGTTAGTTGGTTTGCTTTGGTAGCCTAACCAATTGATAGGACGGACCGCTCGCTGGCGCTCACTTGGCCTTCGGCCATCCGTCCTATCGTCGCTGTTGAGCATCTGCTCTACCTGGCCTTTCCGGCTCCGCTCGCGCTCCGCTTGGTTTTTGGCACGGATAATTGCATAAATGCAATTTCCGCTCCCAAAAACGGCAGCTCAACAGCGACGTTACGCCTTCGGGCTTAACTGTCAACTGGCGCTTGGGGGCTTTTTCATAGTATCTCCTTTCAAAATTTTCATAATTGACATTTTGTTGTTTGACTGATAGGTAAGCGGCAATGGGTTACCGTTTACCTATCAGTCAAACAACTCTGGAATATACCGAGAAGAAGGTTTTATTGATACTTCGAATCCTTAAGGAGTACCAAGCTCCGATAGGAGCGCGATTGATTGCAAGGCAAATGCAGGATTACGGGATATTTTCAAGTGAAAGGACGGTTCGATACCACCTTAAGTTCATGGATGAACGGGGCTTAACAAAACTGCTGGGGAAATCTAAGGGGAGGATAATCACCGATTTGGGAATCGAAGAACTTTCCAGCGCCAGGGTACAAGATAAGATAGGATTCGTGATTTCCCGCATTGAGAACCTTGCCTTTCAGACAACCTTCAATCCGGATCGAAAGGATGGGGCGTTACCTGTCAACATTTCTTTCTTTTGTAAAAAGGATTTTTCCGAGGCAATGCGCATTATGGCCCCGGCTTTTAAAAGTGATTATGCCGTCAGTAACAAAGTTGCCGTCGCCACATCTGGAGCGTTATTAGGAAATGTCATTGTTCCGGAAGGGAAAATTGGCTTGGCCACCGTATGCAGTATTGTGATTAATGGCGTTCTTCTAAAAAATGGAATCCCAATGGATTCCAAATTTGCCGGTATCTTGCAGGTGAAAAACCATCGGCCTTTGCGGTTTGCCGAGCTCATTTATTATTCCGGCTCATCTCTTGATCCCTCGGAGGCGTTTATTCGCGCTAAGATGCTTTCCGTGACAAACGCAATAAAGACGGGAAATGGCATGATTTTGGCTAATTACCGAGAAATCCCTGCTTTTTGTTTCCCATTGATGAACGAAATTATCAAAAAAATGGGAAAAGTTGGCATCAAAGGAGTTTTCGTCACCGGAGGCATCAGTGAACCGATATGCCAGATACCGGTGGATATAAATAGGGTGGGCGTTATTTTGATCGGAGGGCTCAATCCCGTTGCCTGTGCCCAAGAATCGGGAATAGAAGCGGAAAATCGAGCCATGTCCACTCTGATAAATTATCAAGAGCTGCGTAAATTTGATGAGGTCTGCCGCGAGAAGTGGTGAAATCATTACCCCAAATAATGAATCATTTTTTCGTTCTGTTCGGAAATTTTAACAAATAAAGAGGAGGAAAACAGTATGAACTTGAGACAACCTAATGCAAATGAAGCAACGGGAACCTTTAACCGCTCTAAGAATGTGGTTCCCATGTCGGGCCTCTGCACACGCTGCGTGGATGGCTGCCGCGGCGGCTGCGAAGTATGGCTTTCCAGCTTCAGGGGCCGCGAAGTTCTCTATCCCACCGGTTTCGGGGAAATGACGGCCGGCGCCGACAAAAACTACCCTGTGGACTATTCCCACCTCAGCATTCAGGGTTATGCTGTGGGTGCGGAAGGCTTGCCGAAGGGCATCGAGCCCGGCCCCGATACAGCCATTTTTCCTATCGTAGATACAGAAACTGAGTACGGCTGGAAGCAGAAAGTCAAGATGAAGATGCCCATTTTTACAGGCGCACTCGGCTCAACGGAGATCGCCCGCAAGAACTGGGAACACTTCGCCGCAGGCGCCGCTATTTCAGGCATTACGTGCGTATGCGGCGAAAATGTATGCGGCATCGATCCCGGTCTGGAACTGGACAAAAACAAAAAAGTCAAGAAATCCCCCGAGATGGATCGCCGGATTGAAACCTACAAGCATTACCATGAAGGCTACGGCGAGATACTTGTCCAGATGAATGTGGAAGACACAAGATTTGGCGTTGCGGAATACGTTCTCAACAAACATAATTTGGATACAATTGAACTCAAATGGGGGCAAGGCGCAAAGAATATAGGAGGAGAAATCAAGGTCGGCAGTCTCGAACGCGCGCTGGAACTCAAGAAAAGAGGCTATATCGTACTGCCCGATCCAACGCTTCCGGAAAATCAGGCTGCCTTTAAAGACGGCGCCATCAAGGAGTTCGAGAGACACTCTCGCCTCGGATTCGTTACTCGCGAAGGATTCCAGAAGGAAGTAGAGCGGCTTCGAAAAGTCGGCTTTAAACGGATAACACTAAAGACAGGAGCCTACTCGGCAGTTGAACTCGCCATGGCTTTGCGCTACTGCTCTGACGCACGGGTCGACCTCCTTACTATCGACGGCGCGCCGGGGGGAACGGGCATGAGCCCCTGGCCCATGATGTCCGAATGGGGCATACCCTCCTTTTATCTGCATTGTTTGGCTTATGAATTCTGCGAGAAGATGAGGAAAAAGAAGATACGCGTTCCCGATATCGCCTTCGCCGGAGGGTTCTCAACCGAAGATGGCGTCTTCAAGGCCATTGCCTTGGGCGCACCGTACGTGAAGGCTGTCTGCATGGGAAGAGCGCTCATGATCCCTGGCATGGTGGGCAAGAACATCGGTGAGTGGCTCAAAGCCAAGGATCTGCCGAAAACTGTCTCTCGATACGGCAGCACCATCGAGGAGATTTTTGTCACCTACGAAGAGTTGAAGAAAAAATACGGCAAGGAGGTCAACAAAATCCCAACCGGAGCAATGGGCATCTATACCTACAGCCAAAAGTTCAAAGCAGGACTGCAGCAGTTGATGGCGGGAAGCAGAAACTTCAGACTCGATCTTATCGGCCGGAAAGATATCATGGCCTTGACACAAGAGGCGGCAAATGTTTCCGGCATCCCTTATGTTATGGATGCTTATCGAAGAGAAGCGGAAGAGATTCTTACCAAATAAGAATATATTTTTAGAAGAATAGCATTTTGCGAAAGAAGCTGTGTCTAACTTTACCAGAGAAACACCGCTTCTTTTTTTTTGCGAAATGATTATCCTTAAGGCAAGGCTACAAACCTTACTGCATATGCCTTGAACAACTAAAACCTTTGCCCAGATCGCATCGAACGCAGGCGCCTACAACCCCTGGCGCCATTAAAGTCTGTGATTCGCACTTCCCGCAAAGGCGTTCTTCCCCCCGCTTCATGGGCCCTCCGCAGGGCGTCACCGACATGGGGCAGTATAAGATACAGGAACCGCAGTTTTTGCAAAATTCCGGGCGTATTCCGAATGGAAATTCCACGCGCCGATTCTTTCCTCGTCCGACAAATCCCAAAGCATTGGCTCTCCATATTTCCGCGCAGTATCGCACACAGCGCCCGCACTGAACGCAATTGTCGTTCCGGAAAGGATAGCGAACCTCCTTAACGCCGCATCGCACGGCAATATCTTGAATTGCCCGTGAATTGGGAGCCTGCGCCACCAGCAACTCGGCGATATTGCGGCGGAGCTTCTGAATTTTCTCAGTACTCGTGCGGATCACCATGCCCTCCTGGACGGTCAATGTGCAGGAAGCGGTGATTGTTGACGACCCGTTTTTCATATTTTCCACAATGCAGATACGACATGCGCCGGTATCTTTTAAGCCGGGAACGTGGCACAGATGGGGAATACAAATTCCATGTTCCAACGCGGCATCAAGAACACTTGATCCTTTTGCCGCCTTCACCGGAGCGCCATCAATCATCAACGTTACTTGCTGTATCATCATTCACCTCGCTATCCGACTGCAATTGCATCAAATTTACATTCCGTCACGCATATGCCGCACCTAAGACATAGTTGCGGATCTATGACATGGGCCTCTTTCTTTTTTCCTTTGATCGCTCCGTGTGGACAGGATTTCAAACATACCCCGCAACCGTTGCATTTTTCTTCAATGATGTTATAATTAATCAGTTTTTTGCAAACCCCGGCAGGGCAACGCTTCTCGTCAACATGGGCAATATATTCATCGAAAAAATAGCGCATCGTTGATAAAACTGAATTAGGCGCCGTCTTCCCCAACCCGCATAAAGATGTTTCTTCCACCGTTTCTGCCAGTTCCTCCAGCAGTTTGAGCTGCTGCCTTGTTCCACGTCCCTCGGTTATATCCGTGACGATCTCAAGCATCCTATCAATGCCAATCCGGCAGGGGACACACTTGCCGCATGATTCGTCCTGGAGAAATTTCAGAAAATACTTCGCCACGTCCACCATGCAGGTGCCCTCGTCCATCACGACCATGCCGCCGGAACCCATCATGGAGCCGGTTTCGTAAAGCGTATCGAAATCTACAGGGATACCAAATCTGCTTACGGGCAGGCATCCGCCCGAAGGCCCCCCTGTCTGAACTGCTTTGATAGCCTTCCTGCCCTTGGGTCCACCGCCGATATTGAAAATAATATCATTCAGCGTGGTGCCCATGGCAATCTCGACAAGGCCCGTGTTTTTGACCTGGCCCGTAAGAGCAAAAATTTTGGTTCCCTTGCTGCCCTTTGTTCCCTTGGAAGCAAACCATCCCGAACCGTTGAGGATAATGGAGGGAACATTGGCCCACGTCTCCACATTGTTAAGCACCGAAGGCTTGTTCCATAGTCCTTCCCTTGCGGTATGAATATCCTTCGCGCGAGGTTCCCCGACCTTTCCCTCCAGCGATGCCATAAGCGCCGTGGACTCGCCGCAAACGAAGGCGCCGCCGCCGCGGGCGACATCCACATCAAAGGAAAAAGAGGAACCCAGAATGTTTCTACCGAGCAGTCCAATATCTCGCGCCTGCTTTACGGCTAGTCTGGCATGCTGAACAGCAAGCGGGTATTCATTCCTAACATAAATGTAACCGTGTTCGGCGCCCACCGCCCATGCTCCTATCATCATCCCCTCAATGACCAAATGAGGATTCGCCTCCAAAAGGCAACGGTCCATGTAAGCGCCGGGGTCTCCTTCGTCGGCGTTACAGATAACGTATTTTTCATCGCCAGGCGCCAAACGCGCTTCTGCCCACTTTCGACCTGTGGGAAATCCACCTCCTCCCCGCCCCCGTAAACCGGAAGATTTTATTTCCTCGATGACAGTTTTTGGGGATATGGAATCCAGAGCCTTTGTGAGAGCCCTGTATCCTCCAATCGAAATGTAATCTTCAATGGAACGCGGATCCACCCACTTGTTGTACTGCAGAAGCTGCCGATCTTGAGCCCGGTAAAATGGAATCTCGGCCTCTGTGCGTGCTTTCTTCCCGGAAACGGAATCTGTATAGAGAAGACGTTCAATGATTTCACCATTTTTAAGCGTTTTAGTGACAATTTCCTTAGCATCTTCAGGATTGACCCGACAATAGATGATATTTCCTGGTTCAAATAGAATCATTGGTTCCTGCTCGCAAAAACCATGACATCCGGTCAAATGCATATGAATGTTTTTGTCCGCACCTTGTTTGGCCATTTCTTTCAATACAGCTTGGATAACGGCAGAAGAATTCGAAGCCTGACAACAGGTCCCGTTGGGAATAATGATGGTTGACAGGATATTTCTTCTTTTTTCCTGGAGTCGCTGTCTGAAAGATTCCAAGTCACTGAAGTGATTAAGTTTACGCATTTGCAAGCTCCCCCTTCCGCTTACCGACACGGACTTTCTCAATCAGTTTACGAAGCTTTCCGGGAGTCATATGGTCCATGTATGAACCGTTTTGAACGACAATCGGCGCAAGCGCACAGGCCCCAACGCAGTTCACACATTCCACGGTGAAAAGGCCATCTTTGGTTGTATCACCGGGATCGACCTTAAGCTGTGCCTTTACCTGATCAATCAGAAGGTCTGAACCCCTGACATGACAGGCAGTCCCCGTGCAGATCGTAATAACGTTCTTGCCGCGGGGTTTTAGGGTAAATGCTTTATAGAAATTGGCGACGCGGCACACTTCCATCAGCGGAACACCCAATTCCTTTGCCACGGTCTTCATGGCATCCTGCGGAATGTATCCGTATATTTCCTGTACATCCTGCAGAACCTCAATCAACTGATCCGGTTGGCTGCGCCTCCCCTTCAGGATGGAATTTAACCTGGTCATGTCATCAGGACCTCCCTTTAAAGAAAATAACGGTTGCTTTGTGCTTGGACTATTTGTTAAAAAAAGTTTTGTGTAAATAAGGTAAAAATGCACTGGTAATGCCAATAAATTATAGGTATATTAAGCTCATCTTATAATCCATTTTTTGCCCATATAGAGACCTTTGAAAAACGGCCCCTCACGTCATTCCGACGCGTCACCCCGATGAAAATCGGGGCGGAATCTATAACGGCTTGAAAACACTGGATTCCCCCGTATCGAGTACGGGGCAGGCTCAAGTCAAGCACGGAATGACGGCAAGGCGATTTAATCGCAAATTCAAAGGTCTCATATAATATATGACATAGGAGGGAGAGTCATGTCTAAATCACCGATACCTCCATCAAAGAAAGAGGTTTCGGAACCATTTAAGCCCGA
>DHHR01000066.1 GCA_002403385.1 Syntrophaceae bacterium UBA4767
CCACCGACAGAAACTCCGGGCTGTTTCCGTAAACAGAATCCGCCGCCCCATAGCGGAAAGGAATCACTCCCTCACTGACGATCTTCTCCAGCATCTCTACCGCCAACCGGGGCTTTGTCTTGAAAGATATCTCAGCGGGCAGCCTGCACTTCTTCCGGCGCTCAGCGTAATCTTCGCCAAACCACTTCTCCGGAATAAACAGCCGGTTATCCAGAAAACCGTATCCGTGGCGCGAGGCATAGGCAGTATAGACGCCCACCTGACAGTTCTCCACTTTGCCGACATTCCCGCAGTACTGCCAGGAAACGCCAACGGAATCGTTCCCTTTCTTCACAAAACCCGATTCGTCGAAAATAAGCACCCCCTCGGCATCCCCGAGATCTTCGGACACCATGCCGTGGTAGCGGAAAAGAATCCTCTCTTCTTCCCAGGCAATGTCGCTCAGGAAGTGTTGCATGGCCCGAACCTTGGCGCTCTCCACATTCATGGCAATCGGCTCGATGGATTTCCGTTCCAGTTGGCTCATCTGCCCGGCCATGTACTGAAAAAAGTTCTCCCGCGGTTCTTCTCGGGAGAAACAATCGGCAAACTGGGCGTGAAATCCTTTGAATTCCTCCATAAATCGGAAAATGTCCTCTTTTTCGATCAGCAGTTTCGGAATGGGAAAGCTACCATTCTCAACACGATTTTCCGGTATCATGGCCTACCTCCTGCCCTCGTTTTTGAAAAACAAGTAACAGAGTCGGCCTTAAATGTCAAGTGCTTATTCTTCTATGTATCGTTGTAGGGTTAAGAAAGAAGGCAATTTACTTAGTAAAGCCAATAACAAAGGCTATGATCATTTTACCCTCGTTAAAGATCGCTTCAATCAACACCACGAACCCCTTGATTTTCTTTTCCTGTCAAGAGCTGGTTTTAATGGAATGATGCGCTTCAACAAGAAGGGGGGTTGGAACATCCCTTTTTGTCAAAAGCCGGAGCGTTTCAGCCCTGCATATATCACTAAGATAGCCAATCAAGTTCATGATGTGGCCTGCCTCATTCAGGCGGGATGGCAGTTTCTCAATAAACCCTTTGATGAAGTAATTCCTCTTGCTACGGAACGGGATATCATATACTGTGACCCACCGTATATGGGCCGTTACGTGGATTATTACGCTGGCTGGACCGAAGACGACGAGAGCAAACTTTATAAGTGTCTTGCCACTACAAAAGCCAGGTTCATTCTTTCAACCTGGCATCACAACGATTATAGAGAGAACGAGATGGTCAAGAAGTATTGGCATCGTTTCAATATAGTGACACGGGATCACTTCTATCATTCAGGTGCCAAAATAGAGAATAGACGATCAATCGTAGAGGCGCTAATATTCAATTTTCCGGCAAATATCGAGAGACATAATCACGGATTCAAACCGAAGCCTCAACAGATGATGCTCTTTAAAGAAAGAGCAAGATACATCACCCAGCAACTCAACCGAGCGGATGTTGAATAAAACCATAGATTCAATTCAATCCGTAATTATCAGTTGTTATGAATATCCATCTCTCAACATTTGTAGGTATAGTAGATAGTCAAAGCCCTATAAGGTTAAGATGTAGCTGACCAGCAGAGACACGGCGTTCCCCGTCTGTAGCGAACAGGGGGAATATATACGGCGATTCACTTAAAATATAGTAAAGTCGTTAAAGAAACGGCACAGTAAATACAGGTTTAACATGATTTTTAAGTATAGATCGATCATTGTAAGTTCTATTCTTATTGTCATTTCTTTGGTTGTTTTTTCTTTCCATGTAAGGCATCCCTCAAGTAGCAGTTTTTTAAGAAAGCTTGCCGTTGAAACAATCACGCATACAGAGAGCTTGCTTCGATATCCCCTTGACAGTGTGAAAGATGTCTGGAAGAGGTATATTTTCCTTGTAAATCTGGGGGAAGAAAACAAACGACTGGAAGAAAAAAATGCCCTTCTTGCCAGACAATTAATTCAATATAAAGAAGCATATTTCGAAAACATCCGGTTGCAAAAGCTTCTCGCCCTTAAAGAAAATGTAAGCTGCAAAAGTATTGCCGCGAAGGTTATTGCTAAGAATCAAGTCCAAGTGTTAAAAACAATTCTGATCAATAAGGGAACGGCGCATGGTTTGAAAGTTAACTTGCCTGTGGTGACCGATCAGGGAATTGTTGGAAGGATCATCGAAACTTCATGGCTTGTGTCCAGGGTCTTACTTCTGACGGATGAAAGCAGCAACATTGATGTTATTGTTCAAAGGAACAGAATGCCCGGCATCCTTCAAGGCGCAGGGTTCGGAGGGTGTTATTTGAAATATGTTTCTAAGACGGAAGATATTAAAATAGGAGATATTTTGATTTCTTCGGGCATGGGAGGGATTTTCCCCAAGGGGTTGCTTATTGGCACGGTTACAGGAGTAAATAAGACAGAATCGGGACTGTTTCAAAAGATTGATGTGAAGCTGTCGGCTGATGTTGCAAAGATTGAAGAGGTGCTGATTTTTATTCCGGAAAACAATAACGGTCGCCAATAATGATGGTCTCGTAAAAAGGCGGAGATGTCACCCTGAGCTGTTTGTCCTGAGTTTACCGAAGGGTCGAAGGGTGAACATAAATAATTGATATTACGTCATGGTTCGACAGAGCCTGTCCTGAGCCAGCCGAAGGGCTCACCATGACAAAACCCGCGAATTTTGACTTTTTACGAGTTCGTCAATAATGGATCACGATGTGTTCCTGCAAGTATTCTTTAGAGGATGACTTTTGCTTCATTGATGGAATTGTTTGGCTATGGCTTATATTCTTCTTCCCGTAGTGGCATTGCTGGTCGTTATTTTTCAGATGACCATTTTAAATGTCGTGGTTTTGTATAAAATCAATATAGAAATGTCTTTGGCATTGGCTGTGTATGCCGGCCTTCGCATGGATGCGCTCAAAGGAGGGGGACTGATCATGCTGGTCGGTTATCTTATGGATTGCATGGTCGGTTCAGCTACGGGCTTTTTTATCTTTCTTTATGTTTCGACTTTTTTTGTTTCCATGCTTGTTTCTTCTAGGATTTATATAGATAAGGCATTTTTTGTGGGATTTTTTACCGCAATATGCGCCTCTATCGAAGGATTGATGATAATTTTGTTTTATCGGTTTATATATGAAATTGATATTTATACCAATCTGTGGACGGCATATATCCCACAGGCGTTGTTGGTTGGGATTCTCAGCCCTTTATTTTTTAAGGTTTTCGGCAAAATTGGAGTGTTGCTGAAATGGCAGAAACAAAGCGCCAATTGAACGAATACGACTCGACGCAATTTGAACAACGGTTTAAGATAGCAATTGTTGTGATTTTGATTGGCCTGTATATCCTTGTGTTCAGAATGTGGCATCTGCAGGTGATCAGGGGACCTGAATTAGCTCAGAGATCGGAGAACAACAGCATTCGTCTGCGCAAAATTAACGTTTCAAGGGGTTTGATTATCGACAGAAACGGGATCATCATAGCGGACAATCAGCCGTCCTTTGATCTGATGTTTTTGCCCCATCGGGCGAAAGATTCCCGCTTCGTGTTCGAGCAATTTAAAAAACTGTATATTAATAGAAAACTGGCCATTCCGTCGAACCTTTCTTTACCTGCGGAAAGTAATCCATTCATACCGGTTCGCATTGAAAAAAATATCAGCAGGGAAAAACTGGCTGTTGTTGAGACCAATGCCTTGGACCTGCCGGGAGTGGTTGTGCAAGTCGTGCCGGTAAGGAAATATCCTGGGGGGGAAACGATCGCTCACCTTGTGGGATATACCGGTGAAATCAGTCGCGAGGAATTGAAACGTGAACAGTTCCGTAATTACAGCGAGGGAGATAGCATCGGTAAGTTCGGTCTTGAAAAGTATCTGGATGCAGACCTGAGAGGCAAAGATGGCGCGGAACAAATAGAAGTGAATGCTCTGGGCAAGGAAGTTCGGGTTCTGGGAAGGATCGAACCCATTGCCGGGCACAATGTCGTTCTAACTATTGATTTCAGGCTGCAACAGATTGCCGCAAAAGCCCTCGAGGGGAAAACGGGTTCTGTAATAGCTATGGACCCTCGCGATGGATCGGTTCTGGCGCTTGTCAGCGCCCCTTCTTTTGATCCGAATCTGTTTAACGGGGGCATTTCTTATGAACAGTGGGATAAATTATCGGCAGATCCGTTGCATCCGATGGAAAACAGGGCTGTCACGGGGCAGTTTCCACCTGGTTCAACCTATAAGATGATCGTAGCGGCGGCGGCGCTTCAGGAAGGATTGATCAGAGAAGATACAAAGTTTTTTTGCCCTGGTTTCATCAACGTGGGTAATAGAACCTTTCGTTGTTGGCAAAAACATGGTCATGGTATGGTGAATCTCCATCGCGCCATAGTAGAGTCATGCGATGTTTATTTCTACAATTTGGGGAGGTTGCTCGATGTTGATAAACTGGCCTACTACGCCCGGCACTTCGGATTCGGCATACCTACGGGCATTGATCTTTCAAGGGAAAAGGCTGGTATCGTCCCTACAAAGCAATGGAAACTGAACAAATTCGGTGAACCTTGGCAGCTTGGGGAAACAATGTCCATTGTTATTGGTCAGGGATTCGATCTGGTTACGCCTATTCAGCTTCTCAATGCCTACAGCGCCTTGGCCAATGGAGGGACGCTTTATCGCCCAAGGATCGTAGATCGTATCGAGACATCCGATGGACGGGTGATAAAAAAATTTATGCCGCAGCCCAGATGGCGGATTCCAATCAGCGCTGCCAATATGGAGATTTTAAAATACGGGCTTTGGGGCGCAGTTAACGAAAGAGGCGGGACCGGATACGCGCTCAAGAGGAAAGAAGCTGACGTGTGCGGCAAAACAGGCACAGCCCAAGTTGTCGGCTTGCCGGAAGATGAAAAGTTGCGTAGGGCAAGATATGTTTCAGGCCACCTCAAAGATCATGCCCTCTTTGTTTGTTTTGCGCCTTACAACAAACCGGAAATAGCGGTTGTTGTTATTGCAGAACATGCCGGTCACGGTGGAGCCGCCGCCGCTCCTGTTGCCAGAAAGATTATAGATGCCTATTTTGAACTGAAGAACATGCGAACCCCCCAAGATCTCGTGGCGCTCGGCAAAAAGCAAGACACAACCGAAGTGTTCAGATAAGGATGAATCATGAAATTTGATCGTCAATTATTATCTAATTTCGACTGGTCACTCCTCGCCTTTGTTCTTCTCATCTGTTTTGTGGGAATCCTGAATATCTACAGCGCCGGCTTTAGTCTTATGGCCTCGGGCAAGACAGCTCTTTACGTCAAGCAGCTCCAATGGATTGCTGTCGGGTTAATTTTCATGATGGTTTCTTTCAGCATTGATTATCGTATAATCAACAGGTATGCCTATTTCATTTACAGTATTTCCCTTTTTCTTTTGGTGTTGGTTTTTGTGTATGGATATACGGCCCACGGCTCGCAAAGATGGATAGTTTGGGGAGGATTTTCTTTTCAACCCTCCGAGTTGATGAAGCTGACCATCATATTGGCGCTGGCAAGGTATTTTGACAATCACAAAATTAAAAAAGAAGGGTGCCAGTTAAAGGAACTGGTGGCGCCTTTTTTTATTGTTTTTGTTCCTTTCCTTTTTATTTTGAAGCAGCCCGATCTGGGAACAGCATTGATTCTTTTGCTCATTTTCGTTTCCATTGTATTTTTTGTCGGAATCCAGTGGAAATCACTGCTTCTTGCTATAGCGGGAACGATCATCATGGTTCCTCTTGCCTGGCACTTTCTGAAGGATTATCAAAAAGAAAGGATACTGACGCTTTTTGATCCTGAAAAAGATCCCCTAGGCGCCGGGTACCATATCCTTCAGTCCATCATTGCTGTTGGATCAGGGGGCGTCCTGGGAAAGGGATTTTTAAAGGGCACACAAACTCAGCTCAAGTTTTTGCCTGTGCAGCAAACGGATTTTGTTTTTTCTGTTTTCGCCGAAGAATGGGGATTCCTCGGAGGGGTTTTATTGATTATAGGATTTTTAGCTCTAATATTATGGGGACTAAAAATATCTTTACATTCCCGGGATTTGGTTGGCACAATTATATCTTTTGGCGTTACAATGCTGATCTTCTGGGAAGTATTTATCAATATCGGGATGGTGCTGGGCATTCTGCCTGTGGTGGGAATCCCCTTGCCTTTTTTGAGTTATGGCGGCTCGTCCATCATCGTGTTGATGCTGGGAATGGGATTATTAATGAATATAAGCACGAGAAGATTTTTACTTAAGCCGTAAACTTGCGCATATTCAGGAAATTTATATATGTGGGGCGACAAAAAGAAAAAAGATAATAGGGAAAAACTTGAGATTTACTCCGCGGGAAAACTTTGTGGTTCGGAATGCCTTGTTCTCTCTGGATATTATATCGTGATAACTAGTTAAATCCATTATTACGGCGAGGACGGAACCTGTCAATCCCCTATTATAAATAGAATTCAAAAGCGTTTTTAATCAGTTTGATATAGGTACCTGATAATAATATCTTCACGGCAACGACGTCGAATCTGGCGTTTTGATCGAGAAGCCGTTTGTCTTTAAGATAATAAAGACAAACTTTTGATAATTTTTTTTGTTTGTTCTTCCCTACAGAAAGTTGGGGAGCGCCGAATTTCTCAGATCTTCTACATTTGACTTCAACGAACACAATGGTATTTTTATCTTTGGCTATGATATCAATTTCTCCAAGCGGGCATCTGTAATTGCATTCAATGATTCTATATCCATTCTCCTTCAAATAACGAGCCGCTATATCCTCTCCTTTTTTCCCGGTATGTTTCTTCCCTCTGTCAAGTATAGATTTTTCTCTAAAATTCGTCTGTGAGATCATATCTTAGCGGAAATTGTTTTCGGCGAAGAGATCTCCTGTCTCTGGTAAAGGGGACGCAGTGGCAATCTTGAAGGACTTCCTGTGGATTTTGCAAACCCCATATTTCCTTATGGCCGATAAGTGTTCTTCCGTACCATAGCCTTTGTTTTTTAAAAAATTGTATTGGGGAAATTGGCGGTGGTAAATTTCCATTATTCTGTCCCTTGAAACTTTTGCGATAATCGATGCAGAAGCCACAGAGATGCTTTTTGCATCGCCTTTGACAATTGCTTCTTGTGGAAGGGAAACTGATAGTTGACGCTTGCCATCAATGAGAAGGTAATCAACGGGACATGTAAGATTTAATACCGCTTCCTGCATGGCCGTAAGTGTGGCCTGAAGAATGTTTACCGTATCAATAATGAGCGGTTCAACAACACCAAGCCCGATAGCAATCGCATCAGAATAGATAGCATCGTATAATCTCTCCCTTCTTTTTGGGGAAAGTTTTTTGGAATCGTTGATTTCATCATTTTTATAATTCATAGGCAGGATCACAGCCGCCGCCACTACGGGTCCCGCTAGAGGACCTCTCCC
Organism: Syntrophaceae bacterium UBA4767; assembly: GCA_002403385.1. GTDB lineage: Bacteria > Desulfobacterota > Syntrophia > Syntrophales > UBA4767 > UBA4767. Next base: position 7,466 of record DHHR01000066.1, read on the forward strand.
CGCCTCGTCAATGCCGGCAATAAACTTATAGCCGCGATGATAAGCATCTTTTTCAAAAGAGTCCATCGGCTTATAGTAAGGTCATCTGCTTAGTTTCTTATTTCATCCTCTATTCGGGGTGTTATAATTAGCTGTGTCATACTCCTGAAACTTAAATCCCTTAGCTTTCATATCATCAGGAATGGCGATCTTATGATTTTGATTCTCCTTTGATTTTTGATTTCTTCCCTCTTAAATTTCTAAGATAGTACAAACGTGAGCGTCTCACACGGCCACGGCTAATAATTTCGATTCTTTCAATGACAGGGGAATGAATGGGAAAAGTTCTCTCCACGCCAACACCATAAGATACTTTCCTTACGGTAAAATTAGCCCGTGAGGTTCCCCGCTTTTTGCGGATGACAACACCCTCGAACGCTTGCAATCTCTGTTTTTGCCCTTCTATTATTTTTACATATACTCGTACACTATCACCTGATTTAAAGTCAGGAATATCACCCCTCATTTGTTCTTTTTCAAGTATTTCAATAACATCCATTTGATGAACCTCCTCATCATACAAATAAAAAAAAATGATACGACCCTTCTGTTTAAACCAGGATTTCCTATATTTATAAGCTCTTAGCGACCCCATAGTCGGTCTAATGTAACAGACACAGCACGATAGGGTTTACAATATAAGTTTTAGCTGCCCCCGATATATCATGAATACCCGTATTTGCGATAACACGGTTAAGACATTTTCTCTGTTAGAAGTTTCTTGAGTTTTTGTTTATCTTCTTTCAATAGAGTAGTTTTCTCTAATAAATCGGGCCTTCTATGAAATGTTCTTTTTAGTGCTTCCTCTCTTCTCCAATCCTCAATTTCCTGATGGTGACCAGACAGTAAAACATCGGGAACTTTCCATCCTTTGTATTTGGCAGGCCTTGTGTACTGGGGATATTCCAATAAACCCATAGAAAAAGAGTCAGAAATCGACGAGGCACAATTTCCCAACACGCCGGGGACTAACCGAGAAACAGCTTCAACCATTGCCATTGCCGATATTTCACCTCCCATCAGTATATAATCTCCGATAGATATTTCCCGATCCACTAAATGAAGCCTAACCCTTTCATCTATACCTTCATAATGCCCACAGATAAGCACGATATGTGAATAACCGGATAGTTCTTCCGCTATTTTCTGATTGAACGTTTGTCCTTGTGGTGTCAGTAGAATGACTACTGTATGTTCTTTATCGTGACAATAACTAAGGGAAGACAACGCTCGGTCAATGGGTTCAATCTTCATAACCATCCCCACCCCACCCCCATAAGGCGCATCATCGGTAATTCTGTGTTTGCCTTTGGCATGGTTACGGATGTTGTGGAGGTTAATTTGTATCAGGCCTTTTTCCTGGGCTTTCTTCAGGATGCTGGAATTCAAAGGAGATTCAAACATTTCAGGAAAAATCGAAAGAATATCGAAGCAAACCACGACACCTGCCCTTTATAGGCCTTCGAAAATATTAACAATCATGATGCCCTTTTCTTTATCGATTTTTAAAACCGCATCGGCAGCAAACGCTTCTTTAAACAACTTTATTCGATGATTTCGAGAACGGCCCTCTTGCGCACCTTAGTTGAGGCAGCGCTTAAAATAGTCCTCATGGCTTTTGCTGTCCTTCCTTGTTTGCCGATAACCTTGCCCAGGTCTTCTTTTGCAACCCTTAATTCAATTACAGATGTTTGTTCGCCGATTACCTCAGAGACTTCAACCGCATCAGGGTTATCCACCAAAGCTTGAGCTATGTACTTTATCAACTCTTTCATCGTTCCAACCTCCACAGATTCTTAGAAGTTAAACCTGTTATAGATATCGACGTTAACCTAAAGAGGAAACTTGTTGAGAGTTTCCAGTATTTGTTACCTATGATCTAAGTCTTTTTTTTAAGCAATTGAGATACAGTCAGTGTTGGTTTTGCTCCCCTTGAAAGCCACTTGCCAATGCGGGCTTCTTTTAAAGCAACTTCCGCTGGATTTTTCCGTGGATTATAAATACCCAATATCTCTAAAAATTTTCCATCTCTCGGAGATTCAGAATCTGCCGCAACAATCCTGTAGAATGCTCTGTTTCTACCACCTCTACGAGCCAATCTTATTTTAACCGCCATTTATGTCGCTAACCACCTCCCATATTTAATTAATATAAAATATTAAAAGAGCTTTGTAACATATATTTTTTTTATTGGAAAGGGAAAATACCCCTACTAAGTGATCTTAGTCCACCTTTTGAGGTCATTTTCTTCATCATTATTTTCATCTCCGCATAATTTTTAAGCAGTTTATTGACGTCTTGCACAGATGTTCCACTGCCCATGGCAATCCTCTTTCTACGCTTTCCGTCAATAATTTGATAGTTAAGGCGCTCTTTTTTTGTCATGGAATCAATAATCGCGACTATTCTGCTTATCGCTTTTTTGTCGGGTGTTACATCTTTTATTGCCCTTAACTTGCCCAAGCCGGGAATCATACCAATAATATCTTGAAGCGATCCCATCTTATTGATTTGGATTAATTGATTCCTAAAATCTTCCAGAGAAAATTCATTTTTTCTTATCTTTTTTTCTAGTTCCTGGGCTTCAAGTTTGTCAATCGTTGCCTGTGCTTTTTCGACGAGGGAAACAATATCTCCCATACCTAAAATTCTTGAGGCCATACGTTGGGGGTGGAATACGTCCAAGGCTTCTGTTTTTTCTCCTACTCCTACGAATTTAATGGGTTTTCCTATTGCTGCCTTCAGGGACAGTGCCGCTCCACCGCGTGCGTCACCATCCATTTTGGTTATGATAACCCCATCAATATCCAATAGCTCATTAAATTTGTTCGCAACATTTACGGCATCCTGCCCTGTCATGGCATCGGCCACGAATAAGATTTCTGACGGATTAATCAATTCTTTGATTTTTTTTAGTTCATCCATCATTTCGGCATCAATGTGCAACCTGCCTGCCGTATCAACGATGGCAATCTCGTAACCGTTTCTTTTTGCTTCTCCCATGGCCTGAACACAGACATTGATAGGGTCGTGAGTTTCTTTGCGATTGTAAACTCCGGCGCCAATTTTTTCGCCAAGTATCCTAAGCTGTTGAATGGCTGCCGGTCTATAAACGTCGGCAGATACCAGAAATACACGCTTTCCCTGCTTGATTAGAAAATGGGCAAGTTTAACAGCGGTTGTTGTTTTTCCGCAGCCCTGAAGGCCAACCAACATGATGGGGGCGGGAAAACGATTGCCAAGCTTCAATGGGGCGCTCGTTGTTCCCATGAGTTCAACCAGTTTTTCATGGACAATTTTCACAACTTGTTGTCCGGGAGTGATGCTTTCGAGCACCTTCTGACCAACGGCATCAACGCGAACGCTTTCAATAAAGTCTTTAACTACTTTAAAATGTACATCCGCCTCCAAGAGAACCATGCGGATCTCTTTTAAAGCCTGGGCGATGCTGCTCTCGTCAAGCCGGCCTTGGGCCTTGAGCTTCTTGAATATCGAGTTAAGTTTTTCCGTCAAATTTTCAAACATATCTCACCGTTGCGTTAAGCGGTTTTAAAAATTGAATTCAAGGGAAACCTATTGTGGATTAACAATAACACAATGTAGCCCCTTGATGTTTTTTGTGAGTTTCTCCGCCGCATCCTTTGCCTGATCTTTGCTTTTAAAGTTATTAATTACCACACGAAACCACTTTCCTTTAGAAGGAATTTCCACTGTTGTTATTTGCGGTTTGTAACCCAGTGTTGTTAATTTCAGACTTAAATTACGGGCTTTTTCTTTCTCTCGATAAGAAACGACATGTATCGAATAGTGGGATGTTGTTGACGTTTTCTCCTTTTCGGAAGCCGAGGGGGGAGGCAACCGCTTAATGTTATTACTTTTTATGTTTTTTGTCGATGTTTCGTACCTGTCTGTATCTTGCTCTTTGGCAGCAGCGCTTGCGGGTGTTTTGGTGTCTTTTGTGGAACCGGCGGGAATAGATTGCCCTTGATTTGAAGAACTGTCCTCTTCTCCAGCTTCCGGCGCTACAGCGACTGTTTGTCTCTCCTGTCTTTTGCCTAAGGTGTCATAGAAAGTAAGATTGAAGGCGGCATTTCTTCCTTCCTTCTTTGTTTCCTCTCCTTGCGCTTTTTCGATTTTTTCTGAAGCCTTTAATTTCCAGCCAAGCATATTTATAAACATCTGCGGAATATCTCTGGAAAATTTTTCCGGATACGCTTCCATATTCTTGCCTACCACCACACCAAAAACAAAAGTGGCAAAAAGCATCGTTGCCATGCCGAAAACAAAGATAACCATCCCCCTTCTTCCCAGTTTGAATTCTCTGTTTTTTAAATTTTTGGCTGTCATAAAAATATAAACTACATCCTCTCGGGAGCGGTTACACCCAGTAGTCCCAATGTGTTTCTAAATACAACCTTGGCGGCTTTTACCAAAAACAATCTTGAGATACTTAAGTCTTTGTCCTCGGAAATCACCTTATGCTTATTATAATAGCTGTGAAACAATGAAGCAATATCGTTCAAATAAAATGTCAAGCGGTGAGGCTCCAGCGCTTTTGCCGCCCCCTCGATAACTTCGGGAAATCTTGCAATGCTTTTCACAATGGCCATTTCTTCCGGCAGCTTTAAAAGCGCCAAATTCGCATCATGATAACAGGGCACATTATAACCGCGTTCAATCGCCATTCGTTCAATACTGCATATTCTGGCATGGGCATATTGAACGTAATATACGGGATTTTCAGTGGACTGTTTCTTGGCCAGGTCAAGGTCAAAATCGAGATGGCTGTCGGAACGCCGCATTAGAAAATTATAGCGCGCTGCATCTTTCCCGATTTCATCCAGTACCTCTTTTAACGTCACAAATTCCCCCGACCGCGTTGACATCGCAATGGGCTTTCCTGCTCTTAAAAGATTGACCAGTTGCACTAAAACAATTTTCAAGGCATTTTTATCATGCCCCAAAGCCTGAATGGCAGCGGACATCCTCGGTATGTAGCCATGGTGATCGGCGCCCCAAACATCAATTATGTCAGTAAAACCACGCTCGAGCTTATTTTGGTGGTAGGCGATATCAGCGGCAAAATAGGTGGGTTCGCCGGTTCTTCTAACAACAACCCGGTCCTTCTCATCGCCGAAATCTGTCGTTTTAAACCAACGGGTTTCTCCCTCCCAATATGTGTATCCCTTTTTTCCCAACACATCCAGCAATCTTGACACGGCATTGCTGGCATAGAGAGCTCGTTCACTGAAGTAATTATCAAACGTGACTCCGAAGGCCCTTAAATCTTCCTTGATTCCGTCTAAAATAGAATTGGCGGAATAGTCCGTGAAAAGGGGGATAACTTCCTCTGGAGTTTTTGAAAGGTGAGCATCACCCTCGTTTTTAAGGATTTCTCGAGCCAAATCTGTAATATAACTGCCCTGATAACAATTTTCAGGGAAATCTGCCTTTATACCCAGCAACTCCAGATATCGCAGCCACACAGACATTCCAAGATTATTCATCTGGTTGCCTGCATCGTTGATATAGTATTCGCGAAAAACAGTATATCCGGACATTTTCAGAATGTTGGCTATGACGTCCCCCACAACGGCGCCTCTTGCATGCCCAATATGCAGCGGCCCTGTAGGATTGGCGCTGACAAATTCAACCTGCGCCTTTCTCCCGTCACCCAAGGAAAGCGATCCGAAGAGATGGTTTCTTTCTGTTTCTGCAAGAAGACCTGTCCATATCTCTTTGCGAACAAAGAAGTTCATGAAACCGGGACCAGCAATCTCGATCCTTTCCAAAATATGTTCAGAGTCATGGAATTCTTCAAACAGTATTTGCGCAATATGGCGGGGATTCTTCTTTGCCCGGGAAGCCAGCATCATAGCAATGTTGGAAGCATAATCTCCATAGGAAGGATCCTTCGTTGGCTCTACCTCTACAAAAGGCGGCAGGGACATTTTGAGATAATTTTTGTCAACGCATGTTTTGATAGCATTTTTTAACAAACGTGTTAGGCGGTTTTGTATGGTAAGTTGCATAATCATCCATGGCCATATCAAAAAAAAGTGACAAACGATTTATCGCTTGTCACTTATAATGCTTGTTTATTGAAAATTAGTCCTTGCCTTGATATTTCTTCTCCACTTCATCAATGTCCTTGTCTTTGATGGACAGATCCCTTGTAAAATCAGGACAATGGACGTTTCCTGAAGAATCGGTTGATACATTAAACCGCTTCTGGCAATTTGCCCGCCACGCACATATCGAACAGTATCTTTTGTCCATTCCCATACTAACCTATTAACCCCCTTCTTTAATCAAGAATTTAACGGCACCAAAAGTTGATTCTAGGGTATATTTATGGCGGTTATAAGTCAAGAAGTTTTCAGCTTTTTGATGGACAGGAATCGACTTTCAGTTTGACAAAAAAATGTAAGAAATCGCAAACAACATGAGGTATTCTCTGAGACCTTTGAATTTGTGATTAAATCGCCTTGCCGTCATTCCGTGCTTGACACGGAATCCAGTGTTTTCAAGCCGTTATAGATTCCGACTTTCGTCGGAATGACGTGAGGGGCCGTTTTTCAAAGGTCTCTCTATGGTTTGGATGTAGGGATACCTGTATGCGTGTTGTCGATAGAGGCAGGTTTGGAACGCCTGATAAAAGTTCATCTTCTCAACAACAAGGTTGAATGTTCATCGGTGATGATTTTTTGCACCCGGTCATACACTTCTTCAAAAGATTCTCCCGAATTCTGAAAATAATGCACCGCTCCATCTACGTGTGATCGGCGGAGCCCTCCGGCAAGCTGCAGAAGTTCGGCATGCACCATCGCCTCTTGTCCTGCCAGCGGGTTGAATTTATTCGGATCAACGTAGACATCAAAATATTTTGGAAGCGTAGCGATTTGCCATATACTTCTGGGAGTTTTACAGGCCTCATAGGTGAGTTTTAATCTATATCGGTGATGCCTTTCCAGAGTGTTAATGCGTTGTTGAAAGTTTATGATTGCCTTGCCGTGGGCAGGAAGAACAAGGGAAATATTGTCAAGTCCCCTCATCTTTCTTAATGTTCTCAAATAAGCGACGAGATCGTCGGGGTGTGGTGTGATAGGATAAAGTAATGTATCTCCACAAAGCATAAAAGCTTCCTCGTTTTCATCTGAACGAACGATGATAGCAATGCTTCCCGGAGAATGGCCTGGAAAGTGGCGGATGAATAGGGAATCCGGTTGAATCCCTTGAAAGTTTACCGAACCGTCCACAACGAGAGGAATATCGACATGAAGGGAAAAATCAATCTCAGCAATGTTACTTTCTTTTAAACGTTCATGGAGCTTTGACCGCGGCATACCCATAGCCATAAACATAGGCCATCTATCAAATAGGAATTTAACCAGTGTCCAGGGGTTGCTTATGTTGTCCGAATCGGAAACATGAGCAACGACCTTTGTTCCCGAAAGTTCAACAATCTTCCTGCCCAGAAAGTAATGATCAATGTGGCCATGTGTAAGGAAGATATAGTCAATTTCTTTTATATCGCGGCCTGTCAGTTTGATTGCGCTGAACAGCTCCTGTTCGCTGTAATCATCAGGAAGCGCCTCGATCTCTGCCGGCATGGACTGATTATTGTGCCAGAAGTAAAAAAGCTCTTTAGCCATGTTTGTGGACAGACCTGTATCCACAAGAATCAAAGCATCGTCCTCAATGAGGTAAAGATTGGTGGGCCCTGGGCCAAGCGCTTGGGGACAAAAGGTTGTAATTTGGAACAAACGGCGTCGGCGGCCCAGCCGATACTCAACCACTCGACCGCTGCCATATGCCTGATCGGTTCTCAAAAGCTTCCCTTTTTGCTGCCCCTTGGCTTTCTTTAATTTCGTTTTTCCCGATACCCCCAGGCTGACACGATTTAATTCCGACATACTCACGCTCTTATCTTTCAAGGCTTGTTCTGCGCGGCGATTTTTCCCCATGTATCCCGCAAAGACACAATACGGTTAAAGACATGCTTCCCTGATGAATCTTTTGCGTCGATGCAAAAATATCCCAGCCTTTCAAACTGGTACCGGTTTCCCGGCGCCGCATCTTTCAGGCTTGCCTCTACAAAAGAGGACGAGAGAGTTTCCAAGGAATTTGGATTCAGCGTTTCCATAAAGTCATCCCCCGCCATGGAGGGATCGGGAACATTGAAAAGCCTGTCATATAGACGCACTTCTGCCGGAACAGCGTGCCGGGCTGATACCCAATGAATGACTCCTTCAATCTTCCGTCCGTCCGGCGGCGCTCCTTCCCTTGTTTGCGGGTCGTAGGTACAATGTATTTCCAATATTTTTCCTGTGCGCTCATCCTTGCGCAGGCTCTGATATTTGATGACGTAAGCGTTGCGGAGGCGCACCTCCCGCCCGGGCCCGAGTCGCTTGTATTTCTTGGGAGGTTCCTCCATAAAATCGTCATATTCAATATAAAGCGCCCGCGAGAAAGGAACCTTGCGCGTTCCCATTTCCGGTTTCTGCGGATGATTGGCGCACTCAAATTCCTCAACCTTTTCTTGGGGATAGTTGTCGATAATGACCTTCAGCGGATTTAGAACCGACATCACCCGAGGCGCCGTTTCGCTGAGATCACTGCGGACGCAATGTTCGAGGAGACCGATATCAACGAGGTTTTCATTTTTAGCCACACCGATGGCCGCACAAAAATTTCTGATGGCCTCCGGCGTATAGCCGCGTCGTCTCATACCGGCCACTGTCGGCATGCGGGGGTCATCCCAACCAGCGACATGGCCATTCTCCACCAACTCGATGAGCCTGCGCTTGCTCAGTACGGTGTAACTCAAGTTTAGACGCGCAAATTCAATTTGCTGCGGCCTGTCGCCCATAATCAATTGGTCCACAAACCAGTCATACAGGGGTCTGTTATTTTCAAATTCCAGCGTGCAGATGGAATGTGTTATTTTTTCCAGGGCATCCGAAAGACAGTGGGCAAAGTCATACATGGGATAGATGATCCACTTTTTCCCTGTCCGATAGTGAGGCTCGCGTTTGATACGGTAGATGATGGGATCGCGCATGATCACGTTAGTAGAGGCCATATCGATTTTAGCTCTCAGCACACAAGAGCCGTCGGCAAACTCACCGGCCCGCATCCGTTCGAACAGATCCAAATTCTCTTCGACCGAACGATTGCGATAGGGGCTATCTTTGCCCGGCTCGGTGAATGTTCCACGGTACTGGCGTATCTCATCTGCATTTAGATCGCACACATAGGCCTTGCCGGCCATAATCAGTTGGACGGCAAACTCGTAGAGCTTGTCAAAATAGTCGGAGGCATAAAACAGGCGCTCCCCCCAATCGAACCCCAGCCAGCGGACATCGTCGATAATGGACTGCACATATTCAAGGGATTCTCCCGCGGGATCGGTGTCATCGAGCCTCAGATTACAGGCGCCGCCAAACTGTGCGGCAATGCCGAAATTTAGGCAAATGGATTTTGCGTGGCCGATGTGGATATAGCCATTCGGTTCCGGTGGAAAACGTGTGGCAACTCGCCCGCCATGCTTGTTCGCTTTTATATCCTCTTCAATGATTTCCCAGATAAAATTGGAGGGAAATAAATTGTTGCTTGGCGCCATGTGGTCAAACTCCTCAAAGTTCAGGTCAAATGCTTTCTTGCTGTTTGCTATCACTTAATGGAATATCCGTCCCTTTGCAAGGGGGATTTTTTTACTCAACTTAGGTGTTTCAAGGAGCCATTCCTTCCAGAAAGCACTCCTCGACCGCATCGGGGTTAGAAGAATGGGTCGGGAGGCCTGTTTTCCGATCCACCTTGATAAAAACAACTCCTTCCGGGATGGGAAAAGTTTCCATGGGGGCATTTTGGAGAACCTTTTCCATAAAATAAAGCCAGATGGGAGCTGCGGCCGTACTGCCTGCCTCGTGTTCCCCAAGTGATTTCTTCCGGTCAAAACCGACCCACACCCCCGACACCAAAGATGGGGTGAAACCAAGGAACCATGCGTCCGTGTTGTTATCTGTCGTTCCCGTCTTGGCGGCGACAGGCCGGCCAATGCTCTTTACCCGCCTGCCCGTTCCACTTTCAACAACGTCCTGCATTACATAGGCAGACATGAAGGCGATCCTGGAATCGATTACCTGCTCGCTGACAGGCTGATTCTCTTCGAATACCTGCCCGGTTCGATCAACGATTTTCGTGATAAAATAGGGAACAACCCGTTTCCCCTCGTTGGCTAAAACACCATAAGCCCGGACCAACTCTTGCAGGGTAACCTCCGATGTGCCAAGCGCAAGAGAAAGATTTTTGGACAGAGGAGACTCTATCCCTAAAGTTTTTGCATAAGAAACGGCGTAGTCAATGCCAATATTTTCCAGCAATTTGATAGTGATGATGTTTCTGGAGTTTACAAGCGCCGTCCGCAGGGTGGTTTCCCCCCAGAATTCTCCGTCGAAATTCTGCGGTTGCCACAAACCCGTTTCGCTTGAAGGATCGAGCATGGCAATAGGACTATCGATAAAGGTGGTTGCCGGTGTCAGACCCTTGTCAAAAGCCGCCGTATAGATGATGGGCTTAAATGCCGAACCCGGTTGTCTTCGGGATTGTGTAGCGCGGTTAAATTCACTCTTTTTGAAATCCCTTCCCCCGACCATAGCCTTGATTGCGCCGGTCTTAGCGTCCATGCACAGTAGGGCTCCCTGAACCAGGCCGCGGGCAAATTTCTCCCGCTCTTCCAGTTCCTTAAGTCCCTTCTCCACGGCTTGCTTGGCTGCCTTCTGCATATTTATGTTCAATGTCGTATAAACATGAAGTCCTTCCTTATATAAAACATCGCCGCCATATTTTTCCTGAATATAGCGGCGAACATTCTCGATGAAGTAAGGGGCGATTTTTTCCTTAGGTTTGATGGAACGTAACTTCAACGGCGCTCTTAATGCCCGCTTTTTCTCCTCTTCCGTGATGTAACCGTCTTCCGCCATTCTTGTCAGGACATATTCCTGTCTTTGTTTTGCCCGATCGGGGCAAAGATAGGGAGAATAGCTGCTGGGGGCCTTCGGCAAGCCTGCCAGTATCGCAGCTTCAGGTAACGTGAGGTATCGGGCGCTTTTGCCGAAATAAGTATAGGAAGCAGCCTCGATTCCATAGGCGCCGTGCCCCAGATAGATTTGGTTTAGATAGAGGTTCAGAATTTCTTCTTTTGAAAGGTATCGGTCAATCTTATATGCCAATATCGCTTCCTTAATTTTTCTAAGATAGCTTTTTTCAGGCGACAGGAAAAATGATTTCGCCACCTGTTGTGTAATGGTGCTGCCTCCCTGCACAATTTTGCCGGCGGCAAGATTTTTAAAAAAGGCTCGAGATATGCTGTGCCAATCAAGCCCTGCGTGTTGAAAGAACCTTGCATCTTCCGCGGCAACAAAGGCAGAGATGACAACCCTGGGTACATCCGCAACAGGAATGACTTTTCTATCCTCCAAGAAAAACTCGCCGATAAGTTCATTGTTGTCGGCATATACGCATGTTGTGATATTGGGTCGATAGTCTTTGAGGGCAGCAATGGTGGGAAGGTCGTTCAGAATGATGAAATAAGTAAAACCCGTTCCTCCCACCAGCAGCGCCAGAAAGAGAAAAGCCGTCACTATGATCAAGAGATTTCCGCAACCAAATGTTTTGCGATATCCTGTTTTTCTTTTAGATTGTGGAGATGTCATATTGGTCTTTACTTGCTTTCTTGTTCTTGTTTGCCTTCTTCGGAGATTTCCTGCTCGACGGGCTTTTTGTGTTTTGCAAATTTTGATACGATAATACTGATTTCATAAAGCAGCATCAAGGGAGCCGCCATAATAATTTGGCTGAGGGCATCCGGAGAAGGGGTTAAAATAGCGGCAATGATAAAAATCATTAAAATAGCATACCGCCTCTGCCGAGCCAGCATCCGGGCATTAACGATCCCCATTTTCGTCAGAAAGAATATGAAAACGGGCAACTCGAAGCAGATTCCGAAAGCGAGGAGAAATTTCAAGAAGAGGGATAAATATTCTCTGAATGAAAACATCGGCTTAAGAACATCCGTGGAGAAACTCACAAAAAATTTAAACGCCGGCGGAAGGGCAATGTAATATCCGAAAAGAATGCCTACGATAAATAACAGGGAAGAGGAAAGCACGAAAGGGATAACGTACATTTTCTCTTTTTTGTAAAGCCCTGGAGCAGTGAACAACCATACCTGGTATAGGGTGTAAGGAGCGGTTAAAAACAGGGACGCAAAGAAGGCAATTTTCATATAGATGAAAAAAGCCTCCGGCAGGTTGGTATAGATCATGTAACTGTTCTTAGGCAGAACATCGATCAACGGTTGCGTCAGCACATTAAAGAGAGGGTCCTTAAAAAGATAACAAACGCCAAATCCTATACCTATCGCAATGAAAATGCGGATCAACCGTTTTCTCAACTCTTCCAGATGAGCGGTCAGCGGTAATTTTTCTTTTGTAGCATCATCCATATGACCACGTAGTTACGAGATTCCTTATATAAAATGGTTTGATTTTAATATGGATTCATCAAGATGTTTTCGATGCGAGCCCGTCGGAGGGGTTGTCTGTTTTGGAATTTTCGGCAGGAACACCCCCTGTATTTCCCCGGTCTTCTTCCTCTTCAACTTTTCCATACAGAAGGGAACTTTTCGACGCTTCCCCTTCTTTCTCATCCTCACGAAGGGTTTCTTTGATAGATTCCGTTACACCATCTGCTGCCCTGCGGAATTCATTGAATCCTTTGCCCAGCGACTTGGCAAGGTCGGGTAATTTTTTCGGACCTACAACGAGCAGGGCGATCACAACAATTACGACGAGCTCCGGCATGCCGATATTAAACATAAATTCTCATGTTCCTTATGAAAAATTATAGAATAACTATATTTAGTTTTGCGTGTTTGTCAATGGTTTTTACGGACGGCCGTCAGCTCCAAAATCTTTTGCATTTTAAGGAGTTTTGTGTTAGATGCTTCGACTGATCGCAGCATACAGCTTGTATCAGGGAGGTGATGCATGCCGCAAAAAACGGGTATCGTAAGAGACGAAACATATTTGAAACATGAGTGTGGATACATGCATCCGGAGTCACCGGAACGCTTGGAGGCGATTTATGCCATGCTGGAGGCGCCTGATATGGCCGGAAAATTCACAGAAATTTCCCCTCGCCTGGCGACGCATGAGGAGATAGAAATGATCCACCGGCCTTCCTATATCAATCTGGTGGCTTCCACCGCGGGGAAAGAATTTTGTTCCCTTGATCCGGATACGGGCACCTCGGCGTGGTCATATGAGGCGGCAAAACTGGCAGTAGGCGGCCTGTTGAACGCGATAGACAGCACGGTGGCCGGAAAAACAGACAACGCCTTTGCCTTCATACGCCCCCCCGGACATCATGCCGAAGCCGACCGGGCAGCGGGATTCTGTCTGTTTAATAATGTCGCCATCGGCGCCATGCATGCCATAAAAAACTTTAATATGACAAGAATCCTGATTGTGGATTGGGACCTCCACCACGGCAATGGAACACAGCACTCATTTTACGAAGACCCCCGTGTTTTGTATTTTTCGACACACCAGTATCCGTATTATCCGGGAACGGGAGGTGTATCGGAAATCGGCCGGGGAAAAGGACTGGGCTATACCATCAACGCGCCCTTGTCTCCAGGCGCTGATGATGCGCAGTACGTGGCCATTTTCCGGCGTATTCTTGGACCTGTTGCCGGCGCATTCAAGCCGGAAATTATCCTGCTTTCCGCCGGATTTGACATTTATTACAAGGATCCTCTGGGGGGCATGCAGGTAACGCCGGATGGTTTTGCGAGCCTTGCCCGCATTCTGTTGAATCTTGCCGATGAGTATTGCGGAGGGAAATTTGTTGTCACCCTGGAAGGAGGGTACCATATAGGAGGGTTAACGGAATCCACCAAGATGGTTCTTAAAGAGATGTTAGGGGAAACCCATGTTTCGGATCAAAGACTTGCAGAGTTGGACAGGGAAGCCGGAGACAAAAATCCTGTCCTCGAACGGGTAATAGCGCAGATAGAGCCTATCTGGCACGTATTTTGACAGAGGGATAAGAATTGAAAATTACCAAAGAAGAGGTGGAATATGTCGCCCATCTGGCCAGACTTGAATTCACTGAAACCGAAAAGGTGAGGCTCACAACCCAGCTCAACGACATCCTTATGTATATGGATAAACTGAACCGGGTAAACACCACAGGAGTTGAACCGATGAGCCATGCCATCGCATTGATCAATGCTTTCCGTCAGGATGTTGTTTGGGAATCGCTCGATCACGAGCTATCCATGGCTAATGCCCCGGAGACAAAGGGGCAATCCTTTAAGGTTCCGAAAATAATTGACTAAAGCTACGGTTAGAGGTAGGCATGAAATTAAATGAATTAACGATTCATGAATTGCAGGATAAGCTTAGAAGGATAGAAGTCTCCGCAGTTGATATTGTAAGTTCTGTGTTTGATCGGATCGACGCTGTGGAAGGAAAGGTTCATGCTTACATAGCGTTAATGAAAGAGGAAGCTTATGAACAGGCGGCCCGGGCCGATGAAGATATCAAGCAAGGGCACATTAAAGAGCTGACCGGCATTCCCATCGCGCTAAAGGACATCTTGTGCACGAAAGGATTCCGCACCACCTGCGCTTCTCACGTTCTGCATAACTATATCCCTCCCTATGACGCTACCGTTATCGAAAAATTAAAGCAGGCCGGCGCCGTCTTCACAGGTAAAACAAATATGGACGAGTTTGCCATGGGATCTTCTACGGAGACCTCGTATTTTGGCGTAACCAAAAACCCGTGGGCTCTAGAGAGAATCCCAGGGGGCTCCAGCGGTGGCTCGGCAGCGGCCGTGGCAGCCGATGAATGCATTGCTTCCATCGGCTCCGATACGGGTGGGTCAATCAGACAACCCGCCGCATTGTGCGGTGTGGTCGGCATGAAACCCACCTACGGTCGGGTATCCCGTTTTGGACTCATCGCTTTTGCCTCCTCTCTGGATCAGCTCGGACCGTTTACCAAGGATGTAGAGGATTGTGCAATCATGATGAACGTCATGGCCGGCTACGATCCAAAAGATTCCACATCGGTGCCCATGGATGTGCCTGATTACCGGTCGTTTATCGACCGGGGCATAGACGCCTGGACGGTGGGCATTCCCAAGGAATACTTTATCGAGGGCATCGACGCGGAAGTCATGACAGCAATGCAGGAAACCATCAAGCTGGTGGAGAAAGCAGGCGCCCGCTGCGTAGAGATTTCCCTTCCCCATACCGATTATTGTGTGGCTGTTTACTATATCATTGCCCCGGCGGAGGCGAGTTCCAACCTGGCCCGTTATGACGGTGTGAAATATGGCTACCGTTCCAGCAAATGCCGTGATTTGCTCGAGATGTACAAAAAAACCCGTTCGGAGGGCTTCGGCGCCGAGGTAAAGCGGCGCATCATGATCGGCACCTACGCCCTGTCTTCCGGCTACTACGACGCCTATTACAAGAAGGCTTCCCAGGTGCGGGCGCTCATCAAGCGGGATTTCGATCAGGCATTCACCAAGTGTGATGTTATTCTGGCGCCCACAACTCCGACCCCTGCCTTCAAGATCGGAGAGAAAACAGATAATCCTTTACAGATGTACCTGTCTGATATTTTCACCATTTCTACCAACCTGGCGGGCATTCCCGGTGTCTCGGTTCCCTGCGGGTTTGCCGGCAAGGGGCTTCCCATCGGAGCCCAGTTTCTCGCCGGACATTTTGAGGAGGGCAAGCTCATCCAGATCGCCTCGGTTTTGGAAAAGACGGCACACCTTAAAAGTAGGAGACCCAATCTCTGATGGAATACGAACCTGTAATCGGGTTGGAGGTTCATGCCCAGCTTCTGACGGCTTCCAAAATATTTTGCGGTTGTTCCACGGAGTTCGGAGCAATTCCCAACAGCCATACCTGTCCTGTCTGCCTCGGTATGCCGGGGGTTTTGCCTGTTTTGAATAAAAAGGTTGTGGAATATGCCCTGAAAATGGCGCTGGCAACCCACTGCACGATTAATGAAACAAGCAACTTTGCGCGAAAGAACTATTTTTACCCTGACCTGCCTAAAGGTTACCAGATTTCCCAGTATGCCCAGCCTTTGGCGGAACACGGCAAGGTTGAAATCGAAGTAAACGGGGGGAAGAAGGTCATCGGCATTACGCGGATACATATGGAAGAAGACGCGGGCAAGCTGATCCATGATGAATACAATCCGGCCAGTTACGTGGATTTGAACCGCGCCGGTGTGCCGCTTATAGAAATCGTCAGCGAACCGGACATCCGCAGCGCCGAAGAGGCGGGGGCATACCTGAAAAGGCTGCACGAAATTCTCGTTTACATGGAGATTTGCGACGGCAACATGGAGGAAGGCAGTTTTCGCTGCGATGCCAATATATCCCTTCGGCCAAAATGGGAAACGGCTTTCGGCACGAGAACGGAGCTGAAAAACATGAATTCCTTCCGTAACATCCAGCGTGCGCTGGAGTATGAGATCAAACGGCAACGATACGTTCTGGAAAACGGCGGCTCTGTCGCTCAGGAAACGAGACTCTGGGATGACGCCCAGGGGGTGACCAATCCCATGCGGGGCAAGGAAGAAGCCCATGATTACCGTTATTTTCCCGATCCTGATCTGGTTAGTCTCACTGTGGATGAACTCTGGCTTGAGGAAATCAAGAGGTCTCTTCCAGAGCTTCCCTTGAAAAAGCGGGAGCGTTTCGTCCGAGATTATCAAATTCCGGCCTACGACGCAGGGGTGCTTACCTCCAGCCGGGCTTTAGCCGATTATTTTGAGGCGGTGGCAAAGCTTTCCGGCAAGCCCAAGGCCGCCAGTAACTGGGTTATGGTGGATATTCTGAAATTTCTCAACGATGATAAGCGTGAGATCAAAGACTGCCCTATTCTTCCCGAGTCTCTGGCCCAGTTGATCACCTTGATTGACGCTGGCGCCATCAGCGGCAAGATGGCCAAGGATGTAATTGTTGAAATGTACGAGACCGGTAAATCACCGAAGGCCATTATTGAAGAAAAAGGTATGGTGCAGATTGCCGATGAGGAAACCCTGAAGAAGGTCATCTCCTCTGTAATAGGGGCCAATCCGCAGCAACTGTCCCAGTTCCTAGCCGGTAAGGATAAGCTTTTCGGGTATTTTGTCGGGCAGGTGATGAAAGCCACCCAGGGAAAAGCCAATCCGCAGCTCGTCAACGAGCTTCTAAAGAAGATGCTTGCCGAAACATGATCAGGACTCTTTTCTGGAAAAATGATGCCGTGGTCATGCTTGACCAGAAAAGCCTGCCCTTAAAAGAACGGTATCTAACTTGTTGGAAACACGAGGAGGTGGTCGCGGCCATCAAAGATCTTACCGTACGCGGCGCTCCGGCAATCGGGGTTGCCGCCGCCCTGGGGATTGCCTTGGGGATAAACCGTCTGCGTGATCAATCACCAGAAAACCTGAAGAAGGAATTCTACAGCATCTGCGATCAGTTTTCTCGCAGCCGTCCTACGGCAAAAAATCTCTTTTGGGCTATCGAGAGGATGAAGAAACGCTTTGAAGAAATTTTCGGTTTACCGCCTGAGATGATCAAAAAAAACCTGATTGAGGAAGCGGTTCGCATAACCGAAGAAGACATAGCCGTCAACCGTCGGATGGGGGCCCATGGCCGGACGCTGATTCAAGATGGCGATACGATTCTCACCCATTGCAATGCGGGCGCCCTGGCTACCGCCGGTTACGGAACAGCCCTGGGGGTTATCAGGGCCGCCCATGAAGAGGGCAAAAAAATCCATGTATTCGTAGATGAAACAAGACCGGTTCTGCAAGGGGCCAGGCTTACCGCATGGGAACTCGTGAAGGAAAAGATCCCCGCCACCCTTATTGCCGACAACATGGCAGGATATTTGATGAAACAGGGGAAGATCAACAAGATCATCGTCGGCGCTGATCGGATTGCAGCCAACGGTGATACGGCCAATAAAATCGGCACCTACAGTCTCGCGTTGCTTGCAGGCGCGCATGGCATCCCCTTTTATGTCGCGGCGCCCCTTTCAACCATTGATCTTTCTATAAAAGCAGGGGATGAGATTCCTATCGAGGAAAGGAGCGATTTGGAGATCACCCATTTTCAAGGAATACGTACGGCGCCGGAAGGCATATCCGCTTATAATCCTGCCTTTGACGTAACACCCCACAAGTATATTGAGGCCATTGTTACCGAGGCGGGCATCGCAACCGCCCCTTTTGAGAAAAGCATATCTGGACTTTTTAAGGAATAACAACAAAATATGGAAAAACTGTTTCTCTTCGATTTTGATGGCGTTTTGGTTCACTCCCTCCCCTTTTACCATAATCTGGTCGCCCGCTGCCTTCAGGAGATCGGCCAGCCAGTTATAAAAACTCAGGCGGAATATCTGGACCTGTTTGATGAGAATTTTTACGAAGCCCTTGTCAAAAAAGGGGTAGATTTAGAAAGGTTCATGGCGGTCGTAAAGCCTCATTCGTTTGAGGCCCCTCATGATGGGATAACGCCGTATTATCCCATCTTTCCCGTCTTAGAGAAATTGAACAGAAACCACATCCTGACCATCATCTCCTCCAATGCCTCATCGGTGATCTACAGTATATTTGAGCGGTATCAATTGCGTAACTACTTCCGGGAGGTGCTGGGTTCTGATTTCAGCCTGAGCAAAGAGGAAAAGATAGATCACGCGAGAGTGCTTTATCAAAAAGAAAGGAAAGATATCTGTTATGTGGGGGACACCGTCGGCGATATTAAGGAAGCGAGAGCGGCGGGCATTAAAATTATCGCGGTTACCTGGGGATGGCATGACAAGGAGCGGCTCAAGCGTGCCACGCCGGATTATCTTATTGAAGATCCCGAGGATTTGCTGAAGATGTAAAGTAGGCTTTTGGGAACAGTTAGATGTTTTGTTCCAGAAATTTCCCCGTAATTCCAACGATGCTTTCTGTAGGGTCATTGGGTGCTAAGCCTCTAAGTATGATGGCATCTTCCCCCCCAATGCCCTTCTCTCTGTTCCTGCAAGGTGAAAGTGTCACCTTTTTTGCAATGAGGAAATGTCACCCGCCTGGCGTGATATTTTGTGTTGTAAACATGTTTTAATGCCCCGCAACGTTACCGGTAAGAACCGTTCTATTTCTGATCGCATGTGTGAGTGGACTGTGAGATCGGAAGAGC
>DHHR01000014.1 GCA_002403385.1 Syntrophaceae bacterium UBA4767
AAGGCCTCAACAGCCTCGTTCAGGCAGCCAAGGCAAAGGCGAGAGGCTACAGAACCTTTAAGAACCTTAAGACCATCATCTACATGCTTACAGGAAAGCTGGACTACTCTAAGGTTGGGCTACCCACTTGAAATGAGAAAGAGCCAGAAATTGATTGTTTGCATCAATTGATTGACCCATAGGAGAAAGTCGTGATCGTAGCGGTGGCCAGTGGAAAAGGAGGGACGGGAAAGACCACAATCGCTATAAATGTAGCAAAGGCGCTGGGTTCTCGCGTGCAGTTGCTGGATTGTGATGTGGAAGAACCCAATGCGCATCTCTTTCTGAAGAAAGGTATCTGGAGGGAGGAAATTGTCCATATCCCTATTCCCGAAGTAGATGGTTCTCTTTGCGATGGGTGTGGCAAGTGCGGTAACTTTTGTCAATACAACGCTATTGTCTCTTTTGGAACAGCGCCTATTGTCTTTCCTGAGATGTGCCACGGGTGTGGCGGCTGCGTGTGGGTATGTCCAAAAGATGCTATCCGTGAAAAAAAGCAGCGTATTGGCGTTGTTGAAATTATGCAAGAAGAAGATAACCTAAAGTTGATTCAGGGACGTCTTGATATCGGCGTGGCCATGTCTCCACCGCTCATCCGGGCCGTAAAGGCTCGTGGACAAAAAGATATTCCTGCAATTCTGGATGCGCCGCCAGGAACGTCGTGTCCTGTAGTTGCAACGATTCAGGATGCGGACTTTGTCCTACTTGTAACGGAGCCGACACCTTTTGGCCTGTACGACCTGAAGCTTGCAGTGGATATGGTAAGAAAACTTCATATCCCCTCCGGTGTGATAGTTAACAGGGTCGGCATCGGTGATGCTCGGGTGCACAACTTCTGTGAAACAGAAGGCATACCCATCATCATGGAAATTCCGGACGACCGGCAGATTGCCGAGGCCTATTCCCGTGGCGATCTTATCGTCGAGGTGCTGCCAGAATACAGGAAATCCTTCAGAATATTGGGGGAAAAGCTTATGACTTTGGATAATTCAAGTATAATTAAAAGGGATAGAATTACCGAAATTTAAATGTGGGCCTAGACTAGTTGAGAAAATTTTTCCCAACATTTTTAGAACAAGTTTATAGATATTTTGATTCCGACAATTGAACCGAAACTTACACTATTTGAGATGAAGATAAAAAGTTGCTTTGGGAATACCGTGAATTCCAATAAATAGAGACTCTTTTTCGCATACGACCAGAATGATACAATGCCGTTAGTATGCCTTTTATCATTGGCAAATTCGTTATTTCCATGGCGCACACGATAATGCTTTTGGTATCCCAAGTCAACGGGACCACTAGATTCGACAGGCTCACTAACCTAAGAAGGGCTTTGGCAAAGGTAGATTTGTTGTGATATCAGCAAAAAAGAGGTGAGTGGAATGTGTATAGACTTGACTCAAATGCAGCTGGGAGAGACTGGCACAGTAAAAGAAATTCAGGGTGGCCAGGGCTTTGTAAGAAAATTACAAAGTATGGGAGTAAGGCCGGACAAAAAGATAACTTAAGGTAAGCTCTCATTTCTGGCGCGGACCCCAAACGGTAGAAATAGATAATATACAGATTGCTATTGGCTTTGGCATGGCAAGGAGAATTTTGAGCGAGGTTGAAAGATGAAGTTAGACAAGATTTTATTAATCGGCAATCCTAACGTCGGAAAGAGCGCGATATTTTCCCGCCTTACCGGAGCGAAAGTGGTAATTATATAGTCTTAATCAGAGAATTAGGCATCAAGGATACACTTAAAAGCACTCTTATTATGATTGCGGTTGCTTTACCGATCGGAACGATGCTTAATTTAATTTTGATTTAATTCACGGAGGAAATGGCTCATGCCGACCTATGAATATAAATGTACGGCCTGCGGATTTTCGTTTGAAAGATGGCAGTCCATATCGGAGCCGCCGCTTGAGGAATGCCCGCAATGTGGGGGCGCGACGAAACGTTTAGTAAGCGGCGGGTCCGGCTTTCTTCTTAAAAATTTGGGCGGCGGTGAACAAAGAAACAGCTCCACATGCAGCCTGGAACAGACAGGCAGAACCTGTTGCGGGAGACAAGAAAAGTGCGGAGAGCCTTCCTGTGGAGACAAAAGATGAAAATAACCGGTTACAAGCATATTTATGGTCCTGTTGCCTCACGGCGCTTGGGTCTTTCCCTTGGTGTTGATCTTGTACCTTTAAAAACCTGTACTTATAATTGTGTGTATTGCCAGTTGGGATGGACTGCGAACCAAACCCTGAAGCGGGGGCAATATGTGGCAATACAGGAGATTCTGGCAGAACTCGAACGAAAACTCGCTACCGGTTCATTGCCTGACTACATAACTCTTGCCGGTGGCGGGGAACCGACGCTGAACTCCGGCATAGGGTGTTTAATAAACAAAATCAAGAATATGACGGATATCCCCCTGGCGATACTGACAAACGGGTCTTTACTATGGATGAGGGAAGTTCAAGATGAATTTATGAGGGCGGACCTCGTTCTTCCTTCCCTCGATGTGGGCAATGAGAGTCTTTTTCAATATGTGAACCGCCCGCATGCCGATATTGGATTTGATTTAATGGTTAATGGTCTTGCTGAATTTACGGAGCGATTTCCCGGAGCTGTATGGCTGGAGGTTTTGCTGCTTACAGGGGTTACAGGCATCCCCTCTGAAGTGGGGAAAATTGCCGCTCTCACAGAAAAAATTAAACCCGAACGGGTGCAGTTGAACACTGTTTCCCGCCCGGCTGTAGAAAATTTTGCATATGCAGTGGACAAAGATCATCTGGTTGACTTGAGCAGGTTATTTACAGGAACAGTCGAAGTAATAAATGACAGTGATTTTTCTTCTCCCATTATGTCTGCGAACGAAACTACAGATGCAGAGATTCTGGCTTTGTTGAGCAGACGCCCTTGCACTGTTGATGATATTTGTGCCGGTCTCGGCCTGATTCCCCATGATGCAATCAAACGGCTGGAAGCTCTTGCCAAGCAAAAAGCCGTCAGTATTATCTGTAAAGAAAAGCGAATATTCTACCAGGCAACGGGAGTAAGATGACGAGGGAACTGGTAATCATCAGCGGCAAGGGCGGCACTGGCAAGACCAGCATAGCAGCGTCTTTCGCTGTGCTGGCTGAGCGCCCGGTTATTGCCGATTGCGATGTGGATGCGGCGGATTTGCATTTAGTTCTTTCGCCACAAATTAAAAAAAGGCATGAGTTCCGCAGCGGACATGAGGCCATCATTCGACAAGACGACTGCAGCAGCTGTGGTTCATGTCTGGCTCATTGCCGGTTCAACGCCGTAAGGATGTGCCACTCCACAGTCTCTGGAGCTGTGTTCTCCATCGACCCGATTTCCTGCGAAGGATGCGGAGTCTGCTTGTTGTTTTGCCCTGAAAAGGCGATAGATTTTCCAGAAAGGCTCTGCGGGGAATGGATGGTTTCTGATACACGCTGCGGGCCCATGGTGCATGCCAGACTCGGTGTTGCGGCAGAAAATTCAGGTAAACTGGTTTCTCTAGTCCGTCAACAGGCTCGCTCTATTGCCGAAGAGGGAAATCATCCATTGGTTATAGTGGATGGCCCCCCGGGAATCGGCTGCCCGGTTATCGCTTCGGTCACTGGCGCGACACTTGCGCTGGTTGTAACGGAACCGACGATATCCGGCCAACATGATATGGAGCGTGTTTTTTCCCTGACAAGACACTTCAATATTCCGACAGCGCTCTGTATGAACAAGTGGGATATCAACCCTGAAATCACGGAGAGAATCGAAACAGAAACCCGTAAGATCGGCATACGAGTTGCTGGACGTATCCGTTATGACCGCGCCGTAACCACGGCGCAGATGCAAGAACGGGCAGCAGTGGAAACCGATGCCCCGTGCGCCGATGATATCAAACAGATATGGAATAAGATCGAATTAATGGAGATATAAGAAAAACATGGAATGCAGCAATATTGAGAAATTTTCCGTAACTGCGCAGGATCACGCGCGAAATCCCCGCAATTACGGGTCGTTAAAAGATGCAAACGGACATGCGCGTATCACCGGCCCCTGCGGAGATACCGTAGAGATTTACTTGAACGTGCAAAAGGGGAAAATTAAACAGGCTTCTTTTACCACCGATGGATGCAGTCCGTCCCTTGCCTGTGGAAGCATGGCTGCATGTCTTGCTGAAGGAAAACGTATTGAAGACGTGGCGGCGCTACGCCAGCAAGATATTCTGCATGCCCTTGGAGGTTTGCCTATGGAATTGGAACACTGTGCTCTTCTTGCCGCCGATACATTGAAAGCGGCCTGCGAGGATTATTTGGCTCACAGCAAAGGATCGCAAATGGGGGAATCAGACAACGGAAAAAACTCATGCGCTGCTTGTAGCGACTCGGAATGTTCCGCTTCCAAGCGCGGGGAGAACGAAACTGAAGATGAATTTGAAGATAGGCGCAAGCTTCAATCCAGGCTTTGCCGTATCCAGCATAAAGTGATTGTTCTGTCGGGAAAAGGCGGCGTTGGCAAGAGCACAGTAGCTGTGAATCTGGCCGTGGCATTGATGCTTTTGGGAAATCGTGTGGGGTTGCTGGATATTGATATCCATGGCCCTAGTGTTCCAACCATGCTGGGTTTGGAAGGTAAAATGGTGCATCAGTGCGCGGACGGTTTGTTTCCTGTCGATATGGACGGGCTGAAGATTATGTCCATCGGCTTTCTCCTGTCGAATCAAGATGATGCAGTGATATGGCGTGGTCCCATGAAAGCGGGCGTCATTAAACAGTTTTTACAGGATGTAACGTGGGGGACCCTCGATTACCTGATCATCGATTCCCCGCCGGGAACCGGCGATGAGCCGCTCTCGGTTTGCCAATTGATCGGCAAGGTGGATGGTGCGGTGATTGTCACTACCCCGCAGAAAGTGGCGGCTGTTGACGTGCGCAAGTCCATTACGTTTTGCAGAAAATTACAGGTGCCGGTGCTGGGGGTGGTGGAAAACATGAGCGGTTTTGTCTGCCCGAAGTGCGGCGCCGTAACGCAGATTCTTCGCTCCGGTGGCGGCAGGAAAATCAGCGAGGATATGGGAGCGCCGTTTTTGGGAAGCATTCCTCTGGATCCCAAAATAGCGGAGGCCTCTGACAACGGACAAGCCTTCGTTCAGCATTTTGCATCTTCCGCAACGGCGGAAATAATGCGCGATATTGCTAAGCCGCTTTTGGCATTGAGAGGGCACAAAAAATCATGAATGCGTAATAAAAATTTATGGGAGGAAAATCTATGGGGAAATATATGAGAATCGCTCTTCCACTGGCGGATGGGAAGTTGTGCATGCATTTTGGACACTGTGATCTTTTCGCCCTCGTTGATGTGGACTCTGCACAAAATAAGATCCTTACTCGGCAGGACATTAAGGCGCCCGCTCATCAACCGGGGCTGTTACCTCCATGGCTGGCAGAACGCGGCGCCACCATGATCATTGCCGGCGGTATGGGACAGCGTGCCCAGGACCTGTTTACACAACAGGGCATCAAAGTGGTAGTCGGCGCGCCTTCCGAGACTCCGGAGAAGCTGGTGGCGGATTACCTATCAGGAATGCTTCATGTGGGGGAGAATGTTTGCGACCATTGATCCCGGAAGCATTATAGCTCCTTGGCGCATTATCATTACATAAACAACAAAATTTGCGGAGAGAACCCATAATGAAAAAAGGGGGTGGATATTTTGAAGAAAATTGGGTTAAACGCATTAGATCAGGTAGAAATCCTGACACTACAGGATAACACCATCGATATAACGATGCTGGACAACAACGCCATTGTCCAAAGGGCAGTAGCAATCAAGAAAGGCAAGATACGAAACTCCATTCTGGCGGAGCATGGCTTTTCTGCCCTTATCAAAACAACTGTCGGGGGAAAGACACATACTTTACTTTTCGATTTCGGTTATTCCGAGCATGGTGCGGCGTACAATGCGCGGGCGCTGGGGGTCGATATGACGCAGGTGGAAGCCCTGGCGCTTTCTCACGGCCACAGCGATCATATAGGAGGATTTGCTGCAATGGTCGAGATGATCGGGAAGAAGGACATTCCTCTTGTCGTTCATCCCGCCATATTTAAAATCCCACGGTATTTGAAATACGGCGGAAGCCTTCGCTTCGATTTTCCCGCCATTACCCGTGAAGAGTTGAAACGGGCAGGAGTCAGGCTCATCGAAACGAAGGAGCCACAAACACTTGTTGACGGCGATGCGGTCTTTTTGGGAGAAATTAAACGTGTAACAGATTTCGAGAAGGGTTTTCCTGTAGCCTTTTTCCAAGAAGAGGGCATAGAAAAGCAGGATCCCATTGAGGATGATACGGCGGTAGTCATGAATATTCGAAACAAAGGGCTGGTCATTTTGTCCGGCTGCGCCCACTCAGGAATTATCAACACCGTTCATTATGCCAAAGCCGTGACGGGAATTGAGAGGGTGCACGTCGTCATGGGGGGATTCCATCTGTCTGGACCGTTTTTTGAACCCATCGTCGGTCGGACAACGGAGGAACTCCAGAAGATAAATCCCGACTATCTTATCCCAACACACTGCACCGGCCGCAAGTCTATAATGCACATGGAAAAGGAAATGCCTGATAAATTTATCCTCAACATGTCGGGAACAAAACTTACGTTTTCTTCTTAGCTGATTGTCTATTGCTCTCAGATAATTATGTATAATCCATGGTAGGGGGTGATGATGAGTACATTTGTACCATCTAAAATATTTTTTACCAAAGGTGTTGGTTCTCACAAGGACGAATTACATTCTTTTGAGCGCGCCTTGAGAGATGCAGGGATAGAAAAATTTAACCTGGTTCAGGTATCGAGCATCTTCGCGCCGGGATGCAAAATGGTCTCAAAAGCACAAGGATTAAAATCTCTCACGCCCGGTTCTATTGTTTATGTTGTCATGAGCAGAGCCTGCACAAATGAAATGAACAGACTGCTGGTTGCTTCCGTAGGTTGCGCCATACCTGCCGATAAATCATGCTACGGCTATATAAGCGAGCATCATGCCTATGGACAGCGCGAAAAACAGGCCGGCGATTATGCTGAGGATTTGGCTGCCGCCATGCTTGCTTCTACGCTGGGTCTTGATTTTAACGCCGATGAAAGCTGGAATGAAAAAAAGGAGTTTTTCAGAATCAGCGGCAAAATAGTCAGGACTCGTAACGTAACGCAATCAGCCGTCGTGAAAAACGAAGGATATACAACTGTTTTGGCAGCAGCCGTTTTTATAATGGGGGAAAAAGAAGACGCTGAAAAGGATTTTAAAACAAGGAGGTTTAAATCGGAAATAAAACATTGAATTAGCCCCGGATGGAGAGAAATTCTGTGCGGGAGAGGCGGAGAAAGTCGAAGTTGAAGTAGCATGCTACGGCATGTTCAACAGCTACCGATGGGAGGGATGGCCGCAGGCCAAGTAAGCATTAGCGAGCGAGCCGTCCTATCAATTTAAATAAGCTAACCGGCAACGACATTTACTGGATGGCGCTTATGTGAGAAGATCAAAAGGGATGGAAGCTACGCCACCTGGCTGGAGAGCAGGTAAAAAGACGCTCAAATCTGAGCGGGAATTTGTCGGTAGTGTATAGAACAAATAGAAAACTAAAATGGCTTTTGACTGACAGAAAATGGAGCGCTTTAAATACTGGCTAAATGCCACTCAGTCCTTTCACCCGCAATGGCGTCCATTGGTAACGTTGAGCTATGCACAGAGCTTGGATGGTTGCCTGGCAGTTCGCCGCGGTCAGCCTACCATGCTAAGTGGGCCGGCCTCTACATGTTTGACCCACATGTTGCGTGCATCGCATGAAACTATACTGGTGGGAATCGGCACGGTCTTGGTGGATAATCCGCAGTTGAATAATAGGCTGGCGCCCGGTCCAAGTCCCCAGCCAATCATTCTTGATACCTATCTACGGACACCGCTGACCA
Organism: Syntrophaceae bacterium UBA4767; assembly: GCA_002403385.1. Lineage (GTDB taxonomy): Bacteria > Desulfobacterota > Syntrophia > Syntrophales > UBA4767 > UBA4767. Next base: position 7,992 of record DHHR01000014.1, read on the forward strand.
GTCGTCTCATGCAGCGCAATGATCGGCTGCCTTGGATTTTTACCGGACGCGATATAGACGCAAACAGGCGAGAGGCATATGAGGGCAAGGGCGCTACTATATTTATTTGCACGGAGGACAGGAAAGGATACTTGAATTTGTCGGTGATAATGCGTTGCCTGAGCAAGGTGGGAGTGCGCAGTATAATGGTGGAGGGTGGCGCTCGTGTCATCTCGAGCTTTTTACGCCACCGGCTAGTGGATCGCGCCGTGGTTACTCTTACACCGATCTGGTTAGCGGGGCTACCGGTACTGGAACGGAGCCGCAACCACATTGTCTTTCCGTCTGGTTATCCACGGTTAGCTAAACCGTTTTACCGACAGGTCGGCGCTGAGCTGGTGGCCTGCGGCTTGGTAGAGGAATCATAAAATATGAAACGGCGCAGCCTGTTTTTCGTTTCGCCTCAGCATGTGGAAATCCGAGAGGAACAATTGCCTGCTCCTGCCGCGGGGCAGGCGCTGGTGCAAACGATAGTCAGCGCTATCAGCGCCGGCACTGAGATGCTGGCCTATCACGGGCAGATAACGGATGAAACAGCGCCGGAGGGGAATAATCCTTCCTTGCAGAGTTCATTCCAATATCCTTTCAAATACGGGTATTCTTGTGTAGGTCAGGTGGTTTCGCTGGGCGCTGGAGTTCCGGCAGAATGGGTGGGAAGAAGAGTGTTTTCTTTCCATCCCCATGAGAGCCATTTTCTGGCGGGGTTGGAGGAGTTGATGCCCCTGGCGGATTCAATGCCAATCGAACGAGCATTGTTTATTCCCAACATGGAAACGTCCGTGAATTTTCTGCTGGACGGCCGGCCTGTCATCGGGGAGCAGGCAGCCATCTTTGGGATGGGCGTGGTCGGTCTGCTTACCATTTCGTTATTGGCACAGTTTCCATTGCAAACGCTCATAGGAATAGATCGGCTCGAGCGGAGGCGGGCGCTTGCCCTGGAGGCAGGGGCGCATGCGGTTTTCTCGCCGGAGGAAATGGCCACAGGGTTATTGAAAAGCATTTTACCTTCCCCGGAAAAGGGGAAAAACGGTTTTGATCTGGTATTTGAACTTTCCGGTTCGCCGGATGCTTTGAACCAGGCAATCGCGGCAGCCGGTTTTGCCGGCAGGATAGTGATTGGCTCCTGGTACGGGAGGAAAACCGTCAAGCTTGAATTAGACGGGCGTTTTCACCGCAGCCGCATTCAGCTTGTCAGCAGTCAGGTCAGCACCGTCACGCCCGGTTTGGCCGGACGTTGGGACAAATCGCGTCGCATGACGCTTGCCTTGCAGCAGTTGGACGTGGTCAAACCGGAAAGGTGGATCACTCACCGCATGACGTTTACAGATGCACAAGCGGCATACGACATGCTTGCCGAATCACCTAAGGAAGCCTTGCAGGTTATCCTGGTATATTGAAAATAGGGAGGTGAAATGTTTCGTGTAGCCGTAAGGAGAGATTTTATAGCGTGTCATTTCCTCATCGGGGGAGAGTGGGGCGCAGAAAACAAACCGCATTCGCACCATTACTTGCTGGAATTGGAATTGGCAGGCGCTTCGCTTGATCAGCACGGCTACCTGACGGATATCGTCGAGATCGAAGCGGCCATGGACAAGCAGATAAGCAGATACCGTGAGCAGACGCTAAATGATATGGAGGAGTTTTCCGGATTGAACCCGTCGCTGGAGCGGTTTTGCTGCATTCTCGGCAAGAGGATTTCGGATAGTATTCATGTCCAGGGGATACGGAAAGTTACGGTGCGTCTATGGGAAAATGAGAATGCCTGGGCATCTTTCGAAATGGAGCGGTAAGTGCGCCTGGGCCTTGTCATATACGGCGCTCTGGAAACGCGTTCGGGAGGGTGCCTGTATGACAAAAAGCTGGTCGAATATCTACGCAGGCATGGTGATGAGGTAGAGATTGTTTCGATACCCGCAAGCAATTATCCCTGTCATCTGTCCGGAAATTTTTCGCCGTCGCTGCATCGCCGCATTGCCGACCTTGATGTAGATATTCTTTTGCAGGATGAATTGATTCACCCCTCACTCGCTTTTATCAACCGCGCCTCCAAGGGAAAGATAAACTATCCTCTAGTTTCCATTGTACACCATCTGAGAAGCAGCGAGAAACATTGTCGGCCGCTTCTCTGTTTGTATCGCTGGGTTGAGACTTCTTACCTGCGCACAATCGATGCGTTTATTTTTAACAGCCGGACAACGCGCGGCGAGGTGGAGCGGCTGGTGGGCAAAGCAATACCGTCCGTAGTGGCAACGCCTGCCGGCGACCGTTTCGGCTCCGTCCTGGATGAAGCGCGTATCGTTGCCAGAGCCAAACAGGCCGGTCCCTTGAGATTGCTGTTCATTGGCAATGTAATCAGGAGAAAAGGGCTGCACACCCTGCTTGCGGCCCTGGCGCGCTTACGCGATGAAGATTGGGTATTGCATATCGCCGGTCGTCAGGAGATTAATAAAGCTTACACCCGCCAACTTAAGCGCTTTGTCTCACAGAGCCTTTCGGACAGAGTAATTTTCATGGGAGAGACGTCGGATGCCGACCTTGTTGCGCTTTTGGAAACCAGCCATGTTTTGGCGGCGCCTTCTTCCTACGAAGGTTTTGGGATTGTCTATCTTGAAGCGATGGCTTACGGGGTGGTGCCTATTGCTTCATCGGCGGGAGGAGGAGCTGAAATTGTTCAGGATAGCAAAAACGGCTTCTTGATTGAACCGGGCGATTTCATCGCTCTGGAAGACCGTCTTCGTCGTCTTTGCCGGAACCGAAACATCCTTCTCAGTTTAGCGCTGCCAGCCCGCCGCTGCTTTGCTGAATTTCCCGGCTGGGAGCAGACTTGCGCCAAAATTCATTCTTTTTTGTATTCTCTTTAGGCAGGTCTCTGAGAAATCATCAATACAAGTATGCCAAAGCGGCAAAGATATCCACATTTCCCATTGACACCGGCTAAAAAATAAGGGAAAAAAGTGTCATGGACCTATCAACGGCTATTGTTATGGGAATTGTGGAAGGCTTTTCAGAGTTTCTGCCTATCTCCTCCACAGGCCATCTAATTCTGACCTCTCATTTATTGGGACTCAAGCACAGCGCTTTTATTAAAAGTTTTGAAATTGCCATTCAGGCAGGGGCGATCCTATCCGTCGTTGCCTTATACTGGCGGGATTTGCTGGTCAATCCGGCGGTTATGAAGCGTATTGTCCTGGCTCTGCTTCCCACAGGCTTGATTGGTCTGGCTTTTTATAAAATCATCAAGTCCTGCTTCATGGGCTCAACATCTGTTGTCCTCTGGGCGCTTGCCGTCGGCGGCGTTTTCCTGGTCGTTTTTGAATGCCTGTATAAGGAAAAAGGCGATGCCATAGCAAGGACGGAGGATATATCCTACAGGCAAGCCTTGATAATCGGCTTTTTCCAGGCGCTCGCCGTGATTCCCGGCGTGTCGCGGTCGGCCTCTACAATTATCGGCGGCCTTGTCCTGGGCCTTAAACGCACCACCATCGTCGAATTTTCCTTTCTTCTGGCCGTGCCGACGATGATTCTGGCGACCGGATATGACCTCTTCAAGAGCGCTTCGCGGTTTTCCCTTGATCAGTTGCAATTTCTTGCCGTCGGTTTCGTCATGTCCTTCATCGTCGCTCTTTTGAGCATAAAATTCCTTCTAAGGTTTATCCAGATCCACACCTTTATCTCCTTTGGCATCTATCGTATTGCTCTTGTTTTTCTCTGGGGCTTTTTCCTTTTATGATTTGGAACTGGATGTTCTAAAGAACCAACGACGAAACAACATATCTTTGATGCCATTAAATTTAAGCGCAACGTTAATTTCATAAAAGAATAATTCTGGACGCATTATTCATATTAGCTAGCGCTTAATTGCGTAAGTTAAC
>DHHR01000050.1 GCA_002403385.1 Syntrophaceae bacterium UBA4767
GAGACCTTTGAATTTATGATTAAATCGCCTTGCCGTCATTCCGTGCTTGACTTGAACCTGCCCCGTACTCGATACGGGGGAACCCAGTGTTTTCAAGCCGTTATAGATTCCGCCCCGATTTTCATCGGGGTGACGCGTCGGAATGACGTGAGGGGCCGTTTTTCAAAGGTCTCGCCTTTCCAATCAGTGTACTTCGGAGTTTTTCTAGCATGAATCGCCTCTGAAGTCAATTTATTCGAGACTCAAGCATTTTCTTACCTCAAGTATCAGAATCCCTTTAGAAATTTTCCATCGCGTGTCCAATTCTTTCTTACCCGAACAAACAACTCCAAAAAGATTTTTGCGGCAAAAAAATGTTCCATATCCAGCCGCGCTTTTGTTCCGATTTCTTTGAGCATAGCGCCTCCTTTACCGATAAGGATACCTTTTTGTGACTCTTTCTCCACAATGATGGCAGCTTGAATTCTGATGAGATTCTTTGCTTCGTCTTTCCTGAAGGCATCCACAATCACTGCCGATTTATAGGGAATTTCCTGATGGGCCAGCAGGATGATTTTCTCGCGGATGATCTCAGCGGCAATGAAACGTTCCGAGCGATCTGTCATGATGTCATCGGAAAAGTAAGGCGGCCCCTCGGGAAGCAATTGCCATATTTCATCTGTTAATGTCTCGATGCCCTCGCCGCTTAGCGCAGAAATGGGTATGATTTCCTTAAAAGGATATAGGTTTTTCAAATGCCCCATCAAAGGCAGAAGCTTTGGTTTTTCAATCAGGTCTATCTTGTTGATAACCAAGAAAACAGGTAATTTAATGCCTTGCAATGATTTTAGAATAAATGCGTCCTCATGGCAAAACCCCTCTTTCGCATTTACGAGCATCAGAAGTATATCAACGTTTCTGAAGGTGTTCAGGGCCTCTTCTACCATCAGGCGATTAAGCGGAGTTAATGCTTTATGAATGCCTGGCGTATCAAGGAAAATCATTTGAGCCTCTTTGGGACATTTGAGGTTCTTGATTCCCATAATTATACTTCTTGTTGTCTGAGGCTTAGGGGTGACGATGGCGATCTTTTCCCCAACGAGGCAATTGAGCAGGGTGGATTTCCCAACGTTCGGTCTGCCGATGATACCGATGAATCCTGATTTAAACACTGCAATGTTCCCCGAACTGCAAAGCTAACATATCAGATCACATTTGTTAATTCTGGATGTTCTTCCATCCATGACAAGCATGAGGGAGCCTCTTTCCTGGTCATTGTTGGCGTAAATGTCGATTTTATTCAGAGCAAAGTTTTCTTTCAGTTTCTTGATGTTAATGTTTCCGTGACCGCGCAGGTTTGGTTCATCCTTTATCGATACATGAAAGGCAATTTCCTTGCGCGATTGCGCTGATGTCAGCAGCTTTGAAGCCATGTCCAGAAAGATCGCCTCCTGCACGAGAGAGCCAAAAGCGGGGTGATAGGGGCCGGCTAAAATAGCGCCGGGGGCTTCCATCTCCGGCGTTGTCTGGAGACCGAGCCGGATCACGGGGATGTGAGCTTTTTCAAATTCTAAAACGGCATATTTACAATAATCAATGGCATCCAGCATGCTCAATGGTTTATAGGCGCCCCGAAAATACTCTTGAGCCAAGGCCGTATCTTGAAACACGATGGTGGGGTGGATTCTCACCATGTCGGGCTTAAGCCCAATGGCCTTTTCTATGGTGCTGGAAAATTGCATTAGGTTGTCACCCGGCAGCCCAACCATCAGATGCAATCCTGTTTCCATGCCTTTTGCGCGAAGCTGCTGGGTTGCTCTGATCACATCCGCGGAGGAATGCCCTCGTCCTGCCAAAAGAAGAACGTCGTCGGATAGCGATTGAGCCCCGATTTCAACGGTTGCAACATGAAAAGACCTTAAGAAATCAATCTGCGCACTATTGATGCAGTCCGGCCTTGTTGAGATTCGCACACTGTGGAGCAGGCCCTTTTGGATGAAAGCATTTGCCATTCTTAAAAGTTTGGTCTGATAAGCTTCGTCCATGCCCGTAAAATTGCCGCCATAAAAAGCGATCTGGCGCCGGATCCCATTGTGTTTAAGGGTGCGAAGATGAGCAGACACTGTTTGTTCAAAGAATGTTTCGGTAATTTCTTCAGGCTGCCCCCCCACTGTCCTATATTGATTGCAGAAGACGCAGCGATTGGAACAGCCCTGATGGGGAATAAATATGGGAATTATTTTACACGTCAAACTATTGTCCCTTGTTTTCCAGCAATTTCATGGCGTTCTGGGCAGCTCGTTGTTGCGCTTCCTTTTTGCTTTTACCGCTTGCGGTAGTCGTTATCATGTCGCCGATGACAAGCCTTATTTCAAAAGTTTTGTCATGATCCGGGCCCCGCTCACCAACAACGCTATATTGAGGAGTAACTTTAAAGTGGTTCCGGCATACTTCCTGGAGAACTGTCTTGAAATCTCTGGAAATAAGCGATTTTGCTCCTTCTTTATCAATGAGAGGTTCAAAGAGATTTTTTATATACTCGTATGCACAATCGAAACCGCAATCCAGATATATGGCCGCCAAAACAGCTTCCAGGCTGTTGGCCAAGATGGAATTTTTCATTCTGCCGCCGGAAATTTCCTCTCCCCTTCCCAGAAGGAGAAAATCTCCCAGTTGGAATCTTTTTGCCAGTTCTGATAGGGATGCTTCATTGACAACCGCCGCCCGCAGCTTCGATAGTTGACCTTCCGTAAAGTCAGGATATTTCTGTATCAACATCGTACTGATACACAATTCCAAGACAGCGTCTCCAAGAAATTCAAGCCTTTCATTGTCTGGGAGAACAGTCCCGGAATTTTCGTTGACAAAGGAGCTATGTATCAGCGCATTTTCCAAAAGGTCCATAAGCTTGAAATTATAGGAAAGCCTCCTTTCTAGATTACGTAAGGCTATGGTTCTTTCTTCGTTCATGGGTTTTTACAGTCCTTTAAGCGTCTCAACAGATTTTTCCGAATAATATTCCCTGTCTGTAGCAATCCGGTGTGACTGTGACAATACGGTTGACCAGCGCCGGACTTCCATTGGTTGCCATTACGGCAATATAGTTTGCGGAAAGCCCCTTCATAAAACCCGTTTTTTTATCCTTCTTGCCTTCAATCAGCACCGCTAAGGATTTATCCTTGAATTTTTTCGCAAAGTTTTCCCGTTTTCTTTCACCAATGGCACGCAGAATTTCCACACGCCTCTTTTTGTTTTTTTGATCAACGGAATCAGGGAGTTTTGCTGCGGTAGTTCCCGGCCGTTTTGAAAAAGGAAAAACATGGAGATAGGCAATGGGAAAGTCCTCAATCAATTGAACGGTATGGTTAAATTCTTTTTCCCCTTCCCCGGGAAAGCCGACCATCACATCGACGCCGATGGCAACATCGCTAATCCGCTTAAAAATCTTTTTTAAAAGGGTTTTGAAAAAGTATGTATCATAATTTCTGCCCATAGCGGAGAGTATTTTGTCATCGCCGCTTTGCAGGGAAATATGCAGGTGAGGACAGATGAGCATAGAGCGGCTCATAAGCGATATCAAATCATCTGATACTTCTTTGGGCTCCAGCGAACTCAAACGGATGCGCTCCACAAATTCGCCTTCTTCTATCTTTGTTAAAAGTTCAAAAAGAGTGCAAGGCGGCGTAAGCTCTTGTCCATAGGCTCCCAGATGAATGCCCGTCAAAACAACCTCACGAAAACCGTCATGGCCGAGCAGACGCATCTGGTTGAGGACGTCATGAATAGGCATACTTCTACTTGGACCCCGCGCGTAGGGAACGATACAATAACTGCAGAAGGCGTTGCATCCATCCTGGATTTTCAAGAAGGCCCTGGTGCGTCCGGGAAATCCTGAGGCGATAAGTTTTGAAAAAACTGTTGTCTGTGAAACGTCGCTAACGAGCACATTTTGTTTGCCGCTTTTCAAGTTTCGCAGGAGGCCGACAATTTTTTCTTTTTGTGCATTTCCGGCAACAAGGGTTACCCCCTCAATCTTTGAAACTTCCTGCGGAGCGGTCTGGGCATAGCAACCTGTCACAACAATGACGGCATCGGGATTTTTCTTGTGGGCGCTTCTGATAAACTGACGCGACTGGCGATCTGTCTTGTGGGTTACCGTGCAGGTATTGATGATATAAATATCAGCCTTTGAACCGAAGGGAACGAGAGTATATCCTGAAAGATTCAACAAACTTGCGATTCCAGCGGATTCATACTGATTGGCCTTGCAACCAAGCGTTGCCACAGCAACCTTATTCGACGCCAAGGCTTCTTTCAATCCACCCGCCTCCAATTACTCGATCTTCTTGATAAAAAACCGCGGCTTGACCGGGCGCAACGGCATTTTGCGGTTCCTTGAAAAGGACCATGTAGTCTTGTCCATCTGTATTTGCCGGTATATCGGACATGCATATAAAAGAAACATTTAACGGCTTGATGATGGAGTCCGCACCAGCATGGCGGTACCTGATCCTGGTTACGGCTTCAATCGTTCTGTCAGTCATGATATCGGATGAGGACCAGCATACATTTTTTGCAATCAAGCCTTGAGAACCTTGTTCTTCTTGCCGCGCCACAATAACCTCATTTTTTGCGGCATCAATTTCCACTACGTAATATGGCCTTGTCGAAGCGATCTTGAGCCCTCTGCGTTGGCCTATGGTGTATGAAAATATCCCCTCGTGTCTGCCCATAATTTCCCCGCGCTTATCGACGATCCATCCCGACACAGGCCCGCAACTGGAATCGTAATTCTTGATGAACGATCTGTAATTGTTATCTGGAATAAAACAAATTTCCTGACTTTCTTCCTGTTTTTTGAAATCAAGACCGATCTTTACGGCAAGTTCCCGGATTTCTTTTTTGGTTTTATCTCCATTGGGAAAAAGAAGGCGGGCAAGATCGTTTTGCTCCAGCAAAAAGAGAAAGTAAGACTGGTCCTTATTTTTATCCTTCCCTGCAAGTAATTTAAAGATATTTTGGCTATCATCGTAGTCGATGCGGGCATAGTGGCCTGTGGCAACATGGTCAAACCCTCTTTTCCGCGCTTCAGCGAGGAGGATGGTGAACTTCACTTTTTTATTGCAAACAACGCATGGATTGGGTGTTCTGCCCTTACGATATTCCATAACGAAATAATCAGCCACTTCTTTACGGAATATATGGGATACGTCAATGATGTGGAGTGGGATATGAAGGTGGTCAGCAGCCTTCTGGGCGTCGTAGGCTCTCTTGCAGGGAAAACCATTGAGGAAATGAAGGCCTTCCACCTGAAATCCTTTGCGCATCAAAGTAAAAGCTGCCACCGTACTATCAACACCGCCGCTCATGCCGACAAGAACATTGCGCTGTTTCCTTCCTTGATGGCTGTCAATAATGATTTTTTGCGTATGTTCCATTAATCCATTGAATAGATAGAGCTTTAGTTTGCTTTCATCTAACCTTCAGGCAACTCGTTTGTCAAGATGAAAGGAATATTGGATTTTGCGGGTAATTTAAGATAAACTTACCTCCAACTGAACATGGGGGTAAAAGCATGAACAACTTCTGGCAAGTCTTGTCTGGCCATTCCGTTATCGTGGCGACAGTCGTGATTCTTTCTCTTTTTGCTGTTTATTTTTTCTTTAAGCAGTTCGTGAAATTTGTATTGTTGCTGATTTTAATCCTTTTGCTTGTCGGGGGATATTTTTACTTTAGAGGTCCCGCCCATTCTCCTCAAACTGTCGGGCAAGCTTTGAAAGACGCCTCCACTCGGGTCAACAAAGCGGTGGAAAAAGGTAAAAACGTTTATAGGAAGGGGGAAGACTTGTACCAGAAAGGAAAGGATGCATGGCAAGAAAAGGATGAAACTAAAAGAGATTGACTTCCATCGCCCGTACCGGACAGGCCGTCACACAGACCTCGCAGCCATTGCACTTTCCCACGTCAAAGAGAACCTTCGTGGAAGGTGTTTCAAAATATAGGGCGTTTGTGGGGCAGAAGGCGATGCAGGCGCCGCAGTGGACGCACTTTTCAGCGTTCTGGATGACGCTTTTGGAAAGGGGCTCAACGCCAAGGCCTTTCCCCTTGAGAAAACGGATGGCCCTTTCAAAATTTTCTTTTTCTCCGCTGAGTTCAAGAACAATCACCCCTTCACGGCGGGGTAAAATGCGCGCTTTGAGGATGTTGAAAATAAGGTCGTATTTCTTTACGAGCTGGTAGATGATCGGCTGATCGACAATATCCGGTGAGTAACGAATAACAACTTTTTTCGAATACATGTACGTTTCTTTGAATCTCCAAAAATTTTCCCAATGCTAAGGGAAGGCCAAACGCTTGTCAAGGAATTCATGCAGTTTTTATGTTTTCTTTTTCCCCGCTTGCTTTGTATCGGGGAGGAATTTCGGGAAAGATTGAAAAGGAGTCATTTCGGAGAGTGTTTTTTGCGTCATCTGAGTCAAATCAGTTCCGACATCAAGCCATTTTTTAAACTGTTCATCTACATTGGCCTTGTAAACGAGGTAATTCTTAAGGGTTTGCTGGAGATATTTGTCGAAGAATTCACTCAATAGAGTTCCTCCATACTGGATAATGAGGTGGAGGAGAGGCACGGGCAGGAGGATGTTTCTCTTTCTGGATTCTTCGAGAATAACATGGGTAAGCATGGAAGCCGTCACGTCTTCTTTCGTCTTGGCGTCGACAACTTCCACCTCACGTCCCCCACGGATGATCAGGGAGATGTCCTCGATGGTAATATAAGCGCTCTTTTCGGTATCGTACAGCCGCCTGTTGGCGTATTTCTTGATGATCAGCTTTTCAGACATTTCTCTCCTTCCTCACGAGTGCGGGGTGATGACACATTGCAATATCTTGTTAATGTAATTTGATTTGATTGTCAAGATCACATTGAAAACATTTATTAATTTATTTTGTTGCAACGCACAATTTTTCTTGACAAATGAAATTTTATTGTTAATCTAGAAGAGAAACAAACGTTTTTAAAAGCGAAGGAAAAATTGATAAAGAGGTTTGCCATGATAGAACAGCAAAAGAAAATCGCAAAGCAGATGTTAGACTTTTATAAGTCCGCATTCGATAACACATTTAATGCCCTGAGTGTTGCCCAGGAACAGACGGAAAAGATGGTCAACATGTTTTTGGAGCAGGTGCCGGTAATGTCAGAAGAAGGGAAAAAGGCCATCAATGAATGGGTGATGGCACACAAGAAGGGGCGTCGTGATTTCAAGGCCACCGTTGATGAGAGCTTTAAAAAGGTACAGAGCTTTTTTGAGATGGCGGAAAAAGAAGAGAAATAAAAAGGCGGCAAATAGATCGTTCGTTCTGTTTCCCGTATAACAGTGTAATTTTAAGGAGGTATGTTATGGATCCTAGAGAATTGGCAAAACAAATAATTGATTTCAATAAGACAGCTTTTGATAACACATTTAATGGTCTGGAGATCCTTATGGAACAGACGGAAAAAGCGGGCAGCATGTTTTTGGATCAGAATCCGCTGTTTCCTCCCGAGGGGAAAAAGATCGTCAATGAGTGGGTGAGAATTTACAAAAAGGAGGTGGATGATTTCAAGGCTGCTGTAGATGAAGGTTACAAAAACGCCTACGCGCTTCTTGACAATCTGGGTAAATAAAATGTGCTTTCTGAGGATGAATTCAATATCCTCCTCATGCCACTCCGTTCCTTCGCCTGGCATAAAAAGACCCGCAGCTTTTCTCTCCATGGTTTCCACGGCCTTTTCCACAACCAGGTTCAGGATTTTATCCGCGTCTTTTGTGGTTCCAAAAACCACGGAAACATCGGCGATTGCCTGCAAGTAATTTTATTTGTCTGCTTTTTTTGGCTAGATTATGTGGTTTGCAAAATGTCTTGTGGTTTTGGGTTTTCACTTGTTGATGTGAGAGTAACTGCCGGTTCTGCAATGGATTTTCTTGCAGAACGATTCTTTGTGGAAAATCTTTGTTTTATAGGTTGCGTGCCCTTTGTTTCAGCCACGATGCGATTTTGGGCGCAAATTCCCTTTGGGCTTGCGAGCTGACATAGATACCGATGTGGCCCGTATCCAGACAGATGTCTTGAACATCTTTGCTCCCTACGTTTTTTGTCAAAAGGTCACATGCCGACGGCGGAACAAGGTGGTCAAACTTTCCATAAAAGTTTAAAATGGGCATGGTAATCTTCTTGAGATCGATTCGACGTCCTCCAATACACATTTTACTTTGGATGAGAAGATTTTGTTGATAACAGTCTTTTATGAATTGTCGAAACGTTTCCCCCGGCACATCAGGACTGTCAAAAATCCATTTTTCCATGCGGACGAAATTTTCAACAAAGGCTTTATTATCCATGTTCTCAAGAAATCCAATATATTTATCAATCATCAACCTGGCGGGATTGAGCAATAGAAATCCCAGATTCAGCAGATCGCCAGGCATATTGCCGAAAGCGTCCACCATCTTGTCCACATCGACATGTTTCATCCAGACATGCAACAAACCTTTGTCTGTATCGAAATTTGTCGGGGTAACCGTGGTAATCAGATTTTTTATTTTTTCCGGATGCTGGGCAGCGTACATTACACAAAAGGTGCCTCCCATACAGATTCCCATCATATTGAGCTGTTTGATATTGTGCCTTTCTAGGATAAATTCAACAATATCGTTCATATATCCATTGACATGGTCATCAATGGTCAGGAAGCGATCTTTTCGCTTGGGGTATCCCCAGTCGACCATATATACATCCAGCCCGTCCCTGAGGAAACTTTGAATAACGCTTCTGTCTGGCTGAAGATCGAGCATCGTTTCCCTGTTGATAAGGGCGTAGACAACAAGGAGCGGGGTTTTAAGCTGGATGTTGTTGTCTGGGGCGCTGTAATGCTTTAGCTTAACGCGGTCCTGCTGGTAAACAATTTCGTAAGGGGTCGCCGCTATGTTCGTTTCGAGGTTTCCAAGTAGAACCTCTGATGCCTTAGCCGCCTTATCATGCAGTTTTTCTATATCTTCGGTCAGGTCTGATAAAACGAGATCAAGAGGAATTTTGAGTTGCGTCGTAGACATAGAACACCTCCTCAATCTTTATCTGGTTTCTTTTGTCTTTTGTGGTTCTTATTTTCCATCTCCTTCACTCTTTTTTTTAATGTGTGAATTTCTTTGTATAATTCATCCATTTCATTGTTGGTCGGCACCGGCATGACTCGTAGGAAATCCTGCAAAATACCATCTTTGGCTACGAGAAATTCTTCCAATTTGCAAAGGGTTTCGTTGAGAATATTGCCATAAGCGGGGGACTTGAAGATAGTCATGAAATGCTCTTCCAGAATTTTAATCCATAGCTGATAATATTCCTTTGATGCCTGGGGCATCTTTTTCCCCTCTTTGGATAATTGCTCCAGGGTTTCTTCCATTACTTTAAAGGATTTTTCCACAGGCTCGTAAAGAAAAAGCATGAATTCAGAAAAAGACGTGTGGAATAAATTCAATTTATCAATGAATCGGTTTAATCGCTCCCGATAAAATCGGGACAATCCCAGTTGAGGAATCATCAGAAATTGTCTGAAATTCTCTTCGTAAATTTCCGTCCATGCCCTGAACATCTCACGATTCAGGTTATCAAAATTGTAAGCTTTCATTGTCTGCCCGATTTTCCCTGTTCTTTCGACAACCTGCTTTTGTACTTGCAGGTTGGATTGCCAGGCCAACTGAGCAAGCTTTAAAAAAGTTTCGGGAAGAACACTAAGCCCTTTCAACGAAGATTCGATTGTTGCCGATCCCGTAGCTATGGACGATAAGTCTTGCCATGTTTTCAATGCCGTTTCCCACGTTTTCGGTAAACCCGTTACAGGCTTTCCCTGAGACGTAGAAAATATGTTGGGGGGGATGTATGCGAGTCTTGTCATGGACCCCCAAAAATCCTGCATGGCTTTCGTCCCTGCATCCGGCAGGACGCTTGATGGGGCTTTCGGCTCTTCTATTTCTGACATGGACTTCCTCCTCATTTTTCAAACTACATAAGAACGGCAAAAAATACAGAGAAAAGGTCAACCCAAATATTGTTTAACGTTCACTGTTAGATGTTAAGCTTGAACAGGATCTGCTGAGAGAGACCTTTGAATTTGTGATTAAATCGCCTTGCCGTCATTCCGTGCTTGACACGGAATCCAGTGTTTTCAAGCCGTTATAGATTCCGCCCCGATTTTCATCGGGGTGACGCGTCGGAATGACGTGAGGGGCCGTTTTTCAAAGGTCTCTGAGAGACAATGCTTAATGGATCGATATCATCGCCTCTTTAATTATAATAATAGGCGTAAATGGAATATTTGTCAAGGGGCGCGACTGATATCGAATTGCCTCATATGTCCTGAACGATACTTGAGTTGACAGTGGTCAATCTTTCCGAGATTGTCCGCTGTTGTTAAGCCGCTAAATTATCCAAATTTTTCTGGGCAAAATACTGTTTCCCGTCAATGAAAGTCTGCATCGGCGTCCTGCTTTGACAGCGTTTCCCCTGATGCGTCCGCTCATGGTTATAACGGTTTATATGCTCATCCGGATCCGTTTGCAAGACCTCCAGATCGCTGTATATCTTCTTTCTAAAAATAACCCGGTAAAACTCGTTAAGAATCGTCCGGTGAAACCTCTCGCAAATACCATTGCTCTGAGGACTTCGTGCCTTGGTCTTTGTGTGTTCAATCTCATTGAGCTGTAAATAAAGCTCATAGGGATGCTTATCCGGCGTTCCACGAAACTCTGTCCCTCTGTCGGTTATGACCCGCATCACCGGTATGGATTGTTGTTCAAAAAACGGAAGCGCTCTGTCGTTTAATGTGTCAGCTGCTGTAACCGGTAAACTTTGGCAAAGGCAACGGCTGAATAGGTATCCACAACGGTCTGCCGATAGATTCTCCCGACGTCTTTTAAATAACCGACATAAAAAGTATCCTGGCTTTTCAAATATCCCGGATGTGCGGTCTCGATTTCATCAGGAGAACTCTCTCTTTCCCGCTTGGCGCTTTCCGGAGCCACTATCTGCGCTTCCGTATAAACAAGACCTTCTTTTGCTGCTTTCTCTTCCAAACAAACCAAACGCTTCTTAAAGGTCTCCAATCCATGCCGAAGCCGGATACTCCGAATACCTCCCGAAGAAACCAATGTGCCACTCATTGGCCGCCCTGGTTTGTCCATAGGCCGGATATTTATAAGCCATCCGGACAACGGCTTCTTCTATCTCCGGAGCTACCCGATTCGTCATACATGGTTTCCGACGGCTCTTCTGCCCGGAGTCCGTCTAAACCGTTCTCTTCGTATGCTTTCTTGATGTCGCAAAAATGCTGATGTGATACGCCGTTTACCTTACAGACCTCCGATACGTTCTTCAAATACTCCGCTAACTCTAGGAAACTTAGTTTGTTTCTGATAAGCTTCTCTTGGGTGGTCATCTTGTTATCCTCACTTTTTTTGTTTATGGCTAAACAATCTGGAGTGTACTGACCACCTTTTTTATCTAACTGTCAAGTCAAGTCCGTCCTCGGACAGTTTTATGCTCCTATATGCCTTATTACCTTATTAACTTTCTATCAGAATATCGATAACCTCAAATTT
>DHHR01000045.1 GCA_002403385.1 Syntrophaceae bacterium UBA4767
GCCACAACGGAACAGTCGTGATCAAGCAACCATGCCCGCAGGCGCATCAGATCGCCCGTAAATGTCCCAAATACCTTGATCTCGTGTCGATCACATCTATATAAAGAACACAGGCCGATATGCTCTCCTTATGAACGTCCAGTCCGCAACAAATTGGGTGCACAATCTTGATAATTTTGCTATCTTCACTCCGAGTCATGGTCTTCCTCCTGTCTAAAAGTTTTTGTCGAAATTCTTCTATCAGGAGATGACCGTGACTCAAAACTTTATCTCAACTTCAATATTTTCATCCTTCGTTGTGCCCGCCCCGGGCATGGGGGTTAGACGATTATGGAATTTCACAAATGCCTTGCCCTCCGTTTTTTGTGGGTGAAGTTTTTATTGGATTAGGATGGAGGCGGCATCCGGATTCGAACCGGAGAATAACGGTTTTGCAGACCGTCGCCTTAGCCACTTGGCTATGCCGCCACAATAGATATGGAGCGGGCGAACGGACTTGAACCGTCGACGTCTACCTTGGCAAGGTAGCACTCTACCGCTGAGTTACGCCCGCTCATCTAGAGTTTGCGGTGACTATAGCAAATCAAGTTTGTTTGTCAACAAAAAATTGTCTCTTTGTAAGAAGCACATGAATTGTTCCGTTATGCAGCGCATAGTTCGACAGGCTCGCTACATTGCCGGCATGGCAGCGGCAAATCTTTACATCAAGAATGTCTATCTGCCGGCATACAATAAAGAGTTTAAACAAAAACCTCTGGAAGAAGGTTCTGCTCTTATCTCTTGGGCGGGAGCGAATATCAAAGATACGCTTTGTAAACATTACGAACGAACGGTGAGCCCTGATAATTGCGTAAGCTTTGAAGGAAAGACGCTGCAGATTCCCCCGGACAAGTATCGTTGTCATTACGTCCGGATAAAAGTTAAAGTTCATCAATACCTGGACGGTTCCTTGGCTATTTTCCATGGACCCGGAAAACTTGCCGATTATGATGAAAATGGACATTTGATAACAAAGAAAAAGGACAGGGCAGCGTAAGTCCGCCGCTCGCCAATATCAAGGAAATGCTATTAGGATTACATCATCAAGCCTTTTCCTTAAGCGTATTTAAAAGCGGACATATCATGTGCTACAAAATAGGACTTTTCCATTTGCTGCTAACAGCATTTTTTTATTTTTTGTTAGAGGCACATAATATGTGCAGAGTTGTAGCACATATCAGTATAAAAATGTGGTCAATTCATTTGCTAATAAACCGAACATTTCTATTTGTTGACAACAGATTTTATCCTTGTTGCTAACTACCCCCTTGACAAGGCCAGCTAATTTAGCATAAACATACAATTAAGCGTTTGCAATTCCAACATGTTATGCCCACCGAACGAAGAGGAGAACCGGGCGCCCATGATTATAAAGAAAAGCTGCCCGAACTGTGGCATTCAAACCATTTGTTATCGCAATCCTGTCCCCACAGTGGATATTATCATTGAAACGGATGATGGCAGCATTCTTCTCATCCAGCGCCGGAACGAGCCCGCTGGCTGGGCATTGCCTGGGGGATTTGTCGACTACGGGGAGTCAATCGAAGATGCGGCCATTAGGGAAGCGAAGGAAGAAACGAATATGGATATCACCGTCCTTAGGCAATTTCACACATATTCGAAGCCAGACCGGGACTCCCGCCAACATACGATTTCAACCGTGTTTGTAGCCACGGGCGCCGGCACTCCGAAAGCAGGTGATGATGCGAGAAAAATTGCCCTGTTTACAAAAAAAAATCTTCCCCAACCCTTGGTATTTGATCACGGACAGATTCTGTCAGATTACTTCCAATTCAAACAAATAGAAACATTGACAAACTGTTCCAAACATCCTTATATTATATTCTAAAATCTAGAAATCGGATAAAAAAAGTAAAAATATAACCGGAGGGCACTCTTATGTTCCAACGGATTTTGGTTCCTACCGATTTTTCAAAAAAGAGCAATAAGGCACTAGATATCGCGGTAAATATCGCTTCCCGAGAAAAGGGGGTTATTCATTTGCTTCATGTCATCGAGATCATCTCTGACACAACGTTCGAAGAATTCAAAGATTTTTACAAGAACCTTGAAAACCACGCCGAAAAGCATATGAATGTCATGTTAAGCCAATATAAAGATGGCCAAGCAAATATTCATCGCAATATAGCTTACGGAAACAGAACCAAGGAAATACTGAAATTTGTCGTGGACAGAAAAATAGACCTGATTGTCATGCCCTCCCACAAGATTGATATGAAAGATCCCAGCCAGGGTTGGGGAACTATCAGCTATAAAATCGGCATTTTATCTCCCTGTCCGGTCATGCTTATCAAATGAAGAATTGATTCTCTCGGTTTTTTAGTGGAACAAAAAAGTTCCCCCGTAAAGCTCATCCTTAAAAAATATGCTTTATCCATTCCTTGTTGATATCGTTGTTATTATTCATTTTCTTTTCATGCTCTTCGTCGTCACCGGAAGTTTTTTTGTTTTTAGATGGCGAAGGCTCGCGTGGGTCCATGTCCCCGCCGCAATTTGGGGTGTGTTGATTGAATGGACGGGTTGGATCTGCCCTTTAACCCCTTTGGAAAATTTTCTCCGTACGAGAGGGGAGTTAGCTACCTATACATCAGGATTTATTGAGCACTACATCATTCCTGTCATTTACCCCGAAGGCCTGACAAGGGAATGCCAGATTCTTTCAGGAACGGCGCTCATTGCCATTAATATAACCGTTTACGGATGGATGATATTTTCCCGCCTCAGGCGGGAAAATAAATGAATCATTCTTAATCTTCTTCCTTTAAGTTACTTTGGAGATACTCCAAAAATGCCGCAAATCCTCTTGGTAGGAAATGCGGTTCTCCCGTCCTTTGATCCAGGTCCCTCATGCTTGGCGGCAACTCCGGCGTTATCTTCAAAATCTGCCCGATCTCATTAGGGAACTTGGCAGGGTGGGCTGTTTCCAAAGAAACACACAGGGGAAAATCGCCAAATCGCTCAAGATAAAGCTCTAGGCCTTTCCAGCCAACGGCTCCGTGTGGTTCCAGAATGATTCGGTAAAGTTCATATGTTTTCCTGATCGTTTCTCTAGTCAGTGAGTCTGAAATACTGACAGCAAAAATACGGCGGCGCATATCCTCAATATCCGGCAGTTTATGAACCGTACCCACCCGATCTACCGTACCGCCGTACAGATCGAAGAATCGGGCAAGATTGCTCGGATGTCCTACGTTCATCGCGTTGGACAAACATGCACGGGAAGGAGATATTTTTTGATAAATGCCTGTCTCAAGAAACTGCGGAAATTCATCGTTTTCATTCGTTGGCATAACCAACTTCTTTACCGGAAGCCCCATACGCCTGGCATATTCACAACCCAGGGCATCGCCAAAATTACCCGAAGGAACAGAAAAAACAATTTCTTCCCCATCTTGAGCAAGCTGGGCATAAGCATAGACATAATAAATTATTTGGGGAAGAATACGACCAAAATTGATGGAGTTGGCTGATGTAAGGTTGAATCTCGACAGTTCAGGAGCGGAAAAAGCCTGTTTGACAAGATTCTGGCAATCATCAAATTTGCCGTCCACGGAAATCGCCTGAACATTTTGACCGATCGTATCAAGCTGCTTTTTCTGACGGCCGGTGACTTCCGATCGCGGGTAAAGAATGTAAACATCGATTCCCTCTATACCTTTGAAGGCCTCCCCCACAGCAGAGCCTGTATCTCCGGAGGTGGCCACGAGCACATTGAGCCGAGTTCCTTTATCCCGGAAGTGACTCATCAAACGAGCCATCATGCGTGCCGCAAAATCCTTGAAGGAAGCCGTTGGCCCTTGATCAAGCCTCATGATATATTTACGATCAACAACCCTCTCTAGAGGAATGGGGTAGTCGTATGAATCATCAATAATTTTCTTTAAATAAATTTCGGAAATTTCTTCTGCCAGAAAGGATTTCGCAACTAGCATTGCGGCATGGGTGTACGATTTTCCTTTCAAAGCTTTAATATCACGCAATGACAAGCGGGGAATGGGTTCCGGCATGAACAAACCTTCATCGGGGGCCTGCCCCTGCAGAAGGGCTTCTTTAAAAGAAACATATCCCTTAAAAGGGCATATACCGGCAACATTGATTAAGTTTCTGTTTGTGCTGTAATATGTAACTCTTTGTGACATCACTTATATCCGCACTATGCTTGGTTGATAATCTTTCAATATATCTATAAACCGCCTATGATACGCCATTAAACTTAACTGTGCCTTATAAATCAAGTAAAAATATCTCTCAATGGTGTATCCTTCAATGGGAACGGCAACCATGAGAGACTGTCTTAATTCCCGCTCAACGGCATAGACAGACAAGACAGAAACCCCCAGACCGGCGATGACGGCTTCCTTGACCGCTTCTGTGCTTCCCAATTCACAAACAACATTGAACCACGTCAAACTTTTGCCCACGTTTTTTTGGAGAAACTTCTCAAAACTCTCCCGTGTTCCTGAACCCACCTCACGGGCAACGAAATGCTCCTTTGAAAGCTCATCCAGCGAGACAGTAGCGCGACTCGACCAATCGTGATGTGCCGGAACAACCAATATTAGGCAGTCTTTCCAGAGGGCTTCCGATACCAATTTTTTGTTCAGTGATTCTTTCCCGATAAAACCCAACTCCGCGTCCCCACTCAGGATCATTTGCACCGTCTCTTCACTGTCAGCAGTATATACACGAAGACCAACGCGGGGATACATCCCTTTGAATTTTCCAAGCACTCTGGGAAGAATGTAGGTGGCCGGAATCGTGCTGGCGCTGATATAAATATCACCAGAGCTGTCTTCATGGGCCCGAAGAATCTTTTCCCTTGCTTCCTCACGTAATTTAAATACCCTCTTTGCATACTGATAGAGGATTTTCCCCTCCGCGGTCAGGGTTATCCCCACAGTGCTCCTGTTGACAAGGGTAAAACCCAGGGCATCCTCCATATTCCTGATGTGTTTGGTAAGTGATGGCTGGGTTAAACAAAGTTTCTCTGCCGCACGAGTGAAATTACCTTCCCAAACAAGGCAAACCAGTGATTCCATCTGCTGCAATGTTATATTTTTGAATTGATTGTCAGTCATAAGCGAGAAATACCATAACAAACGCTTATAATCAATGATGGATTATAATATTTATGAATTGGATATATTCTTTATCTTTATGATAGAAAGAACTTGTGTATCGTGATATATGCTTGATACCTCTTTTTAAGGATTGCCTTGACGAATGATAAAAATAAAGAGAAAAGGTCTAATAGAAATTAGCAAAAAAAACATGTCACACACATAGATATCATCGCGGGTTAAAGGTCCTGGATGACGATCACATTGTAATAAAACAGCAAAAGGCCCACCAAATGAAAAAGGAAAACAGCCCGCGTCTTACGGAAACCGTGCACGGAGCTGGCTGAGCGTGCAAAATCGGTCCGGGAGACCTAAGTAAAGCATTGCAGGGACTGGCCGTCATACCCAATCCCAACCTCATTGTAGGGATGGAGGGATATGAAGACGCCGGGGTTTATAAATTGACCGATGATCTAGCTATCATCCAAACCCTTGACTTTTTTACACCCATTGTGGATGACCCCTACACATTCGGTCAGGTGGCAGCCGTCAATGCCCTTTCCGATGTCTATGCCATGGGCGGCAGGCCGCTGACGGCCATGAACATCATTTGTTTTCCCGTAAAAAACATGGACATCACAATTCTTCAGCAAATTCTCAGAGGCGGCCTGGATAAAATAACGGAAGCAGGCGCTACACTTGTCGGCGGACATTCGGTGGAAGACAATGAACTCAAATACGGCCTTTCCGTGACCGGAGTTATTCACCCTCAAAGAGTTCTGCGAAACCGAGGAGCAAAAGCAGGAGACAGACTGGTTCTCACCAAACCTCTGGGTACCGGAATCATCAGCACTGCCATCAAGGGCGGCCTAGCGTCAGAATCTCTCATCAGCCAGTCCATACAAAGCATGATCACCTTAAATAAAAAGGCAGGAGATCTGATTGCACAAACTCCTGAAATCCATGCCTGTACAGATGTGACAGGTTTTGGATTCGTCGGACATGTCTGTGAAATGATAGAAGGCACACAAGTTGGTCTGGTCGTTAATGCCAAAACCGTCCCATATTTTCAAGGCATTCATGAGCTGATAAGCGCTGGGATGCTTCCCGGCGGATTGTATCGGAATAGAAATTTTCGCCTTCACATGGTAGAGATTGATCCCCATTGCCCTCAATGGATTGTCGATCTCCTTTTCGATCCCCAAACATCCGGCGGGCTTTTGGCAGCTTTGCCGGCAGTCAGGGCAGAGGAACTCATTGAAACAATGCACGCCCATGGCATCAATAACGCCGTCGTCGTCGGTGATTTTGTAGCTTCACCGAAAGGGAAAATCCTGATTACAGGATGATTGTAAAATAAATTCTTTTCTGCTAATATAATACCTACCTGTCTGCGTGCATCGCGCGGGCAGGTAGGAAGATGTGGCTATGAGACGCGCCGAATCGCTTCTTATTGGAAAAGAAGAAACCATTTTCAACGTTTTCAAGTTAAGGTCTATGGTGAGGGAAAATGATTCCCTTGCCATTCTCTTCTATGGAAGCCCGGATCCCGATTCTATCGCTTCGGCTATGGCCCTTCAGGAACTTCTTAAGCAAAAGCCAGGATTGTCAAAATGCACCTTTGTTGCCACAGAACCTGTCGCCCGCCAACAGAATATCGAGTTTCTTCGCGCGATGAAAATCGATGTCCATCTGTTAGATAAAACGGACCTCCATCAATACAATCTGGTCGCTATTGTGGATGCCCAACCGACCTTCTTCGGAGACGCTCTCGGAGATATTCAACCGCAAATTGTGCTGGATCACCATCCCTGTACGACGGTATGGCATGCTGAGCTTGCCGATATTCGCAAAGGCTATGGGGCCTTATCCACCATCATGCTCGAATATCTTCTGGCGGCAAAAATTAAAATCCCCAAAAAGCTTTACACCGCTTTGCTTTATGGTATCAAAGCCGACACGAACAACCTTGAACGCGATGTGAGTCTCGAAGATGTCAATGCCTATTATCTAAATTTCACCCGCGCAAACCACGAATTGATACGGCGGATTGAGATGAATCAAATCCCCAACCGCTTCATAAAACATTTTGATCATGCCTATCATTTCAGGAAACGTTATAAAGATCGTATTACCTGCTTTCTCGGTAAAATTGAAAGTCCTGACGCTTGTGTTCAGGTCGCCGATTTTTTCCTGCATCTCATCGATATTTATTATGTTGTTATCGCCGGTATTGTAAAAGATAAGCTCATCATCATTCTGCGTGGTGATGGTTATCGTCAAGATTGCGGGGCTATCGC
Source organism: Syntrophaceae bacterium UBA4767 (assembly GCA_002403385.1). Lineage (GTDB taxonomy): Bacteria > Desulfobacterota > Syntrophia > Syntrophales > UBA4767 > UBA4767. Next base: position 7,421 of record DHHR01000045.1, read on the forward strand.
AGAAAAAGCATTTGGTAGCTTTGGTAAAGCAGGCGGGCACAAAAGCGCGGCGCGCGTAGAGATCCCACTAGAATCTTTAAAAGAAATTGTTTCCCACGATTTTGCCCAGGAAGCCGTTGATCAATTTCTTGCACAGCGGCTTCGCAGAAATCGTAATGCCAAGAATCGAATCAACTGTTGAACGTAGGTTAGTGAATACCCTGCCTTTATAAAGAAAGAAGGGAAGAAAAATATTCCGATCCCTTCAACAACTTTAAGAAAAAGAAAATATCCTTGTAGAGTTTACCACCCTTGGATTACGGCCGGTTAATATCCCGGCACAACAACTCGAGCGGTTTCATTCGCCACTGTCTGTTTTGGCGGTGATTTCAGTTTTTGCTGTTTCTTTTGGGTTAGAAGAAACCGTTTGTTCCTTCTTATCTGCTGATGTTGACGCTCTCTTTCCGCCGTAATCGGTTACGTACCAGCCGGAACCTTTTAAATGAAATGAGGAGAGAGACATCATTTTCTCTACCGACCCTCTGCAAAACCTGCAGGAAACAACCGGATCATCCGCAACTCTTTGAAAAACTTCGAATTCTTTTCCGCATTTCTTGCATTTATATTCATAGATAGGCATATATAAAACCCTCCAAATTTTTATCTCAATTGAACAAATCGCTTATCTTATAGCGATTGCTGAAGCAATCCAGAATCAGATTAAAATCGGAAGAAACGGATCGTTGAATTACGTCTTTTGTTATGGCATTTACCTTTTCTTCTTCCCTCCTTTTTTCTTCCGGGGAAGCATCAAAATCACTTTCTCCCGTTTCAAACCTTACTACATGTATCAATTCGTGAGTAGCGATATACAACATCAACGGATTGAGTTTTATAAAGGAATTGGCCCTTTCCACGGCATCGATAATCTGGTTGTCTTGTAAACATATCCGATAAAAATAAAAACCTTCTTTATTCCCGGCCTCCGATCCTTTTTTGTATTGGTATTTGCACAAATGGGCGAACGCCTGCTCGTTAACTTCGTGATTTTCAAGATAAGCCAGAGTTTTTACGTCATACCGATAAGATTTCATTGTCTCACGGTCGAGGCGGAAATATTGTGCAGCCATCTCTTCGGCATGGGAAAAAGCCCATGTCGCAACTGACATTTGTGATGGATTAAAGTATCGATTCATATCCCGCTTTCATAAAAACATTCTCTGGATTTCCGAATACTTGTCTTTCAAAGCACTAACTTTAACGAATATAATCATATTATTGTCCCTGTCAAGCTTATAAAAATAACGCTGTTACTGCAATATGATTATGTCACCTCCTGTCTGAACCAGGCAAAGGAAGAAGCATCTCACGCTGCGAAGTGGGCGCTTCATGAAAGAGAGGGTTACATTTACGATGGGGGAGACAATACGTTACGGG